>JAFYLN010000073.1 GCA_017537045.1 Oscillospiraceae bacterium
ATCCTGGGCGCTGTAATCCTCGGGGCGGCCTATTATCTTGCCCTTTCCATCGAGGATCCGCTTTCCGCTTTGCTGATATTCTTTGCGGCTGTGGGCATGGTGATTGTGGCAACCTACCTGCTGTTTATGTCCGGTTCTGTTTTGCTGTGCAAGCTGCTGCAGAAAAATAAGCGGTATTACTATAAGCCCAATCACTTTGTTTCCGTATCCTCCATGGCATACCGGATGACACGAAACGGTGCCGGTCTTGCTTCCATCTGTATTCTGCTGACCATGGTTCTGGTCATGCTATCCTCCACATCCTGTCTGTTTTTCGGTGTTGATGAGTCTCTGCATATCCGCTACCCCAGAGAAATCACGGTGGATGTCTATGTCACTGGACCGGAGAACGCAGACTTCGAAGACTTCGCGCCTGTGCGGGATTATATCGACAGCATTTTGGGCGATTACGATGCCGTCAGGGAGAATGTCATGGATTACCGTGTGGCAGAACTGTCTGGTCAGATGTTTGGGTCAGAATTGGAGCTTGACCCTAATAATATGGTGGTCAGCTCTGCAAATGTCTATGGTGATGTACGAATCGTGAATTTTGTCCCGCTGGAAGACTACAACCGGATGAGCGGAGCGGATTACACTCTGGAACAGGATGAAGTTCTGGTCTATGCTTTCCGTACTCCCTATGACAAAGAGGAATTGGAACTGAGAGGAACGGGCCTCCGCTTCCATGTCAAAGAACACCTGTCCGAATTCCCCATTGACGGTGATTCCGCATCCAATGTGATGTCCTCTCTTTATGTGGTAGTTCCCGATTTTGAGAATACCCTCAAGCCGCTGTATGATATGCGTGCGTCCAATGGAAGTGATCTGCTGGAAATCCACTGGCGTTATGGCTTCGACACCAATGTAGACGAGGAAACCCAGAAGGAGATCTACGAGGAACTTGGATACAGTGAGGATATCGAGGATCAGGAATTTCGTGACAACCTCAGCTATCTCCGTTTTGACAGCCGTGCTTATGAGCGTGACAGCTTCACAGGAACCTTTTCAGGCTTGTTCGTGCTGGGTTTGGTCCTGAGTGTTGTGTTCCTGTTTGCTGCAGTGCTGATCATCTACTATAAGCAAATCACCGAGGGCTATGAAGATCAGAGTCGGTTTGAGATCATGCAGAAGGTGGGTATGACGAAGCGCGATATCCGAAAGAGTATCAATTCTCAGATGCTTACCGTTTTCTTCCTGCCTTTGGTTACGGCTGGCGTTCATCTGAGCTTTGCTTTCCCGCTAATTCGCCTGCTTCTTCGGATGTTCAATATGACAAATGTTACACTGTTTGCTCAGACAACACTGATTTGTTTTGTGATTTTTGGTTTGTTCTATACACTCGTTTATCGGATAACCTCTAATGCCTACTTCTCCATCGTCAGTGGCGCAAAGGAGGAGTAACAGTTGAAGCATGCGATCATTTTTCTCCTTCTGACTTCTCTGCTGCTCAGTCTGAACGGATGCAAGTTCAATTACATGGAACCAGAGGAGATGAAAGAGTTTCTGGATGGTGTTGTAGAGGATATCGGAGACAGCCAAGTCACAGATGATGACGATCTGATTGGTGAAAGGCTGTTGATAGATAATGACAGCTATGCTGGTGAATACTCAGCAGAGTGTAATCATATGACAGGCCGGGATGTAGTTTTCGGAGGCGCATCAATCCATAATAGAGATCTATTTCTATCCGGTCATATTGAAACGGAATCCGGCAACGCTACGGTTCGTATCCGCATGAATAGCGAAGTTGTAGAACTGGAACCAGATGCTGACGGGCATTTTGAGACCACCCTAAAACTGGATAACGGTGGAAACTATATCATGGTGATCTATGATGTTTTCTCTGGTGTCGTGGAGATGAACAGTGAATACCTTGATGACACTGAATGACCCACGAAAACGGCAAGGAAGAATGAGAAGATTATTACCCAATATCATATTGGCGATTTTCTTGGGAATCATTGCAATTCTGGCAGTACCGACGATGTTGATGATAGGTCTAATATCTGTAATCTGGTCAGCTGCAGACCGAATCATTCGCTGGATAGAACATTGAATAGATGAGCCCCCATTGGGGGCTTTATCTATTCTGAAACAATTGACAAATGAATAAATGGGTACTATAATAACTCCAGATTTTAGGAAAGGAGTTGAGCTTCATGATGACCGTTTATACTGTTCGTTATGATATTCGAAGCTTTGCTCCTTTTGCTCAGGGCAGATAATCGCCCGGGGAATAGGTTTGTACTATGGCGCAAGCTTCATGCTTGCGCCATTTTTTCATTTTCTGGAGGACATTATGTTAGATAGTAGAGGTTTTGATTTATGGGCTGATGGATATGACCGCAGCGTGGATATTAGTGATGAAGATAATACTTATCCCTTTGCCGGATAAAAGAAGGTCCTGGCTGGCATCTATGAGGCAATCCGGAAAGGCCAGGGAAAGCGTGTGCTTGATATCGGGTTTGGTACCGGTGTTCTGGCAGGCAAGCTCTATGAAAATGGGTATGACATCACCGGAATTGACTTTTCCGAGAGAATGATCCAGATCGCCAAGGAAAAGATGCCTTCTGCCAGACTGATTCAGCATGACTTTTCCTTTGGGCTGCCAGCTGAGCTTGCTGGTTCCAAATTTGTCGCAATTATTTGCACCTATGCTATTCACCATCTGGATGACGCTGCTAAGATAGAATTCCTGAAAGAACTCCAGACTCATTTGCTTCCTGCGGGTAAAATCTACATCGGTGATGTAGCCTTCAATACCCGTGAGGAACTGAATGCCTGCCGTGACAGCTGTGGTGATGAATGGGATGACGAGGAGTTCTATATTGTTGCAGAGGACGTTTCAAAGGAAATTGCAGGTGTGCAGTTTGAGAAGGTTTCTTACTGTGCAGGCATACTGACATTGGAGGCAATATGAACGATTACAGCATTCAAAATAAGAAAGCCTGGGAATACAACGCATACGACTTCTGGGTGAAAGAAACCGGTTTTCCTGCTGACCGGGCGAAGAAGATCGTCGCCGATCCCCATGGTGCCTTAAAGCGCTATGCCAATTACTTTGATACATACAAAGGCATCCGGGTAGCCAATATCTGCGGCTCCTGCGGAAAGAAGGCTATACCGTTGGCTGTACTGGGTGCTGTTGTTACGGTGTTCGATATTTCCGAGGACAACAAGCGGTATGCGCTAGAGCTGGCTGATGCTGCTGGAGTACAGATCGATTACCAAGTCTGCGATGTGCTGGAGATCGATATGGCGAAGTTCAGCGGTACTTTCGATGTGGTATTCATGGAGGGTGGCGTGCTGCACTATTTCCATGACATTGATCAGTTCATGGGTATCATGCACGGTCTGCTGAAGCCCGGTGGAAAGATGATTTGCAGCGATTTCCACCCCTTCACAAAGGTGATGGACACCCTGGATTTACAGCAACCCACCATGAGTTACTTTTCCATGGATGTATTCGAGGGTGAGATGGCTCATGCCCGATTCTATGATGAAGAAGTGCGTAAGCAGTTCCCTAAGTGTAGCTATCGAAAATATACGATCAGTGAGATTATCAATGCAGTGATCGGTGCAGGATTCAACTTCCAGAGATTTGACGAGCATCCGTCCTGGACTAATCCGACCATCCCCGGCGAGTTTACGATTCTTGCTAATAAGGAGTAAATATGAGTACGGTTTCTTTACAGCCGATGACCCGTGAGATGTGCCACGAGTTCTATAAGTGCTTTCAGAATGACCCAGCTATTGGGCATTATTATGAATATATCTACACCCCGGAGATTGCCGATCACTACTTTGACACTAATTCTGTTCCAGACAGAAGAATGTTTGCAATCCTTACTGACGGACAGATCGTTGGTGAATGCAAGCTGAAGTACATTGATATGGACAAGCGGGAATGCAGCATGGGCATCCATCTGCGGGACGATTCCGTTAAGGAAAAGGGCTATGGCACACAGGCAGAACGACTGATTCTACAGTATGCCTTTGAGGAACTGGGAATGATTGCTGTCAATGCAGATGCAGCTCTGAAGAATACCCGGAGCCAGCATGTATTGGAAAAGGTAGGTTTCCGTTATACTCACGAAGATGACACCTTTAAGTACTACCGGTGCGAACGGGTTGACTTAATTCGCAGAGCGGAAGCCAAATCTCACATTGAAGCCTACACCAGTCATTTACTCTTTTCCCCCGGAAGCTGGTTGGCAAAGCCGGTAAAGACGGTGATGGAATTGCTCCCACTCTTTGAAGGATATACGCAATTTGCAGCTCTTGACCTGGGCAGCGGTGTCGGAAGAAACAGCATCCCAGTAGCGCAGTATTTCAGCGGCATCCCTTGTCGTGTGGAGTGCGTAGACATTTTGGAGCTTGCGATTGCCAAGCTGAACGAGAATGCGCTGCAGTATGGTGTTGCTGACTGCGTCCAGGGCATTGTATCCTCCATCGATGACTATGAGATCGACACTGACAGCTATGACCTTATCCTGGCGGTTTCTGCGTTGGAACATATCGCATCACAGTCTGCTTTTGAGAAGAAGCTTGCTGAGATACGGGATGGCTTGCGTTACGGCGGTATAGCTTGTCTGATCGTCAACAGCGGTGTGGTGGAGCATGACAAGGCAACCGGACAAGAGCTACCGCCCCAGTTTGAAGTGAATTTGCCCACCAGCCAGATGCAGGAGCTTCTTGAGAAAACCTTTGCAGGCTGGAAGGTTATCAAGCACACAATCGTGCATCAGAAGTATGACATCCCCAGAGAAAAACGCATTGCGGATCTGGAAACGGATGTTATTACTTATGTGGTAAGAAAGGGATAAATGTGTATCATGGAAATGATCAATATTTACGGTGACAATCGCTTTACAGAATATACCAAAGTCCGGGATGCCTGCCGGGGCATCGTGATTCGGGATGGAACGATCCTGCTGACCTACGAAGTCAATACCGATCAGTGGTTTATCCCTGGCGGCGGTTTGGAAGGAAATGAAACCGTCCAACAATGCTGCATTCGGGAGCTGGCAGAAGAAACCGGATTTGTCGTAAACCCTCTATATCAATTTGCGACGATCAATGAGTATTACGAGGAATGGAAGTATATCAGCAATTACTTCATTTGTAAGATCACCGGCGAAACACAGCGGTTGCTGACTAAACGGGAAGCAGAAGTTGGTCTGGAACCTCGTTGGATTCCTCTCCAGGAAGCAGTAACCATCTTCTCCAGACATCAGGACTATGCCCATGATGAAATGAAGCGAGGGGCGTATCTTAGGGAGTATAAAGCACTATTGGCCTTTATGGATGCAGGGCAAGGTCTGTATGAGCTTGCTATGAAGCACATCTATGGTGATGGTGTTCAGGAGGATAATGAGTTGGCGGCTAAGCTATTGACTCAGGCACATGAAATAGGTCATACAGAAGCAACCTATAATCTGGGCATTTGCTATCACTATGGGTATGGTACTGCCGTCGATCTGGCTAAAGCCTATGACTTGTACTTAGAATCCGCAAATGGTGGATACGGCAAAGGTATGGAGCTTGTAGGCCGTTTCTACAACCGGGGTATCTATGTGGAGCAAGACCGCACGCTGGCTGAATACTGGCTCCAGAAAGCTATGGAAAGTACCGACCCAGATGCGGTTGCAGAAGCACGAAAGGAGCTGGCGCAGAATGGATAAGGATTGGATTTTCAAAACAGACGAGTATATCTGCGACCTTCGGACAGTAGGTGTCTTTGTTCGTGACGGCAAGCTTCTGGTTCAGCGGGATCGGGATGGCCACGAATATGCTCTCCCCGGTGGTCATGTAAAGATTGGTGAAACTACCGTTGATGGCCTTGTCCGGGAATACAAGGAAGAAACAGGTGCCGATATTAAGGTTGGCAAGCTGCTTTGGACAGAAGAATGTTTTTGGGAATGGAACGGAACGCAGGCACATAACATTGCGTTCTACTATCTGATTGAGCTGGCTGACGGTGCCGACATTCCCGACATTGGGGAGTTTGTGTCCCACAAGGATAACTGCAATGTTGTCCTTGGCTGGATGCCGATTGAAAAGCTGGTCGATGTAACAATCTACCCGGATTTCATCAAGGAAACGATATACGAATTGGATGCACCACCCCGGCACTTTATCACCAGGGCTTAATGAACGAGAGGTTAAGTATGAGATTGCGCTAAGATAAGTAACATTCCCCAATATACATAAATCGGAGGTTACTTATATGGAAATCAGAGAATACAAAACATACA
>JAFYLN010000074.1 GCA_017537045.1 Oscillospiraceae bacterium
AAACGCCCTTGGTGCTGACACCTACGGAGTTTTCGATCCTGCGTATTCTTCTGGAAAATACCGGGAATGTAGTCAGTTCAGAAGATTTGTTTCACAAAATCTGGCAGGACGAGTATTACAGCAAATCCAACAACACCATCACCGTTCATATCCGCCACCTGCGGGAGAAAATGGGAGATAGCATGGACAAGCCCAGATTCATTAAGACGATATGGGGGGTAGGATATAAAATTGAAAGTTGATAAAAAAGACGAATACTTTGCTTTTCAATCCAAACTCATTCGACGAGTTTGCATGAATGTCATTACCTCTGTCGTTGTGGTGGTGGGGCTGTATCTTTTCATCTGGAAACAGCGAATTGGCGATCTGATTGTATGGATTCTGGAAACCGTATTCGACATGAAGCATGAAGCAGCATTTTATTATTACAGTGACCATTTTCGAGGTAATAAAGAAATTTTTTTCGCTGTGGCCGTTCTTCTAATATTTACAGTCCTCATGGTACGAATTTTCCGGTGGGTTACCGGCTATTTCAGAGAGGTCAATCAAGGGATAGAGTCATTGCTGGCAGACGATGAAAAGCAAATCCAGTTGTCACCGGAAATGCTGCCATTTGAGTGGAAGCTAAACTCTGTAAAACAGACTTTGGCAGAACGAAAAAGGGAAACCGCTTTGGCCGAACAGCGGAAAGACGAATTGGTTATGTATCTGGCCCACGACATTCGGACCCCGCTCACATCTGTAATCGGATACCTCAATCTGTTGGAGGAAGATCCGAATATGCCCCCTGAGCAGAGGGCTGCGCGGGTTCATATCGCGTTGGAAAAAGCCTACCGACTGGAGACGATGGTAAATGAATTCTTTGAGATCACAAAATATAAATCTCAGAAAATCACCTTGTCCAAGGAAACCATCGACCTTTATTATATGCTGGTCCAACTATCGGATGAATTGTCTCCTGTTTTGGCTCCCAGGGGAAACACCGTTACCCTACATCTTGACGAGAACTTGACCATCGAAGCCGATCCGGAAAAGCTGGCACGGGTATTCAACAACATTCTGAAAAATGCCGCATCGTATAGCTTCCCACATACCGAGATTGTGATCTCCGCAGAAAAATTGGAACATGAAGTCATCATTCGGATTCAGAACAGCGGCGAAGATATTCCAAATGAGGCATTGGCGTCTCTTTTCAATAAATTCTACCGGGTAGATCAGTCTCGTTCCTCTGATACAGGCGGCACAGGGCTTGGATTAGCCATAGCAAAGGAGATCGTCACGCTGCATGGCGGGGCAATCAGCGCATCCAGCAAAAATCATGTGGTTACATTTACAGTCTCTTTGCCGTTGTCAAATTAGCAATTTCTTTGCATTTTCTTAGGAAGCAATCAACTTCTTATTAAAACAATCCATGCTCTTGTCCAGTAGAATGATACTGACAGGAGCATGGATTTGCTCTTTTATGAAACAAATCACCGAAAGGAGCGAAATGATGGGAAGGATACGACTGACACAGATTTTTCCGTGCCTGCTGCCTCTGCGGAAAAAGCAGAAGATTTTTGCTACTATACATTAGGATTTTCTTAGGAAATAAACAACTTCATATTAAAGTTCCAAGCGCCGCTGTTCAGTACAATAAATGCTGACAGGGGCGCTTTTGTTCCCCTTCAGAAAGGAGGCTTTATATGATGGAAGAAAAAATGCTGCCTGTTCCCAATGAAGGTCATCGCCGGAGGCAAAAGCAGCGGCGGAGGCGCTTTCCTTGGGGAAGTATTGCCACAGTCATTCTGGTCGTGGCTGTTTGTGTAAATGCGTTCACATTGTTTGGAGATAAAGAATCACCTGAAAATTCCCAAGTAAACGACACCACAACGCAGGGGCCTGATGATGTGCAAGTTGGCCTTTTGGATGAAAGCTCACCCCAAAACACGCAGACAGCAAATGATGACACCGACTGGAACTTGGTGTTGGTAAACTATGAAAACGCGATCCCCGAAAACTACGAGCCAAAACTGGTAGAGGTGCCCGGCGGTGAGAAAGTAGATGAACGCATCTATGATCCTCTCATGGAGATGTTGGAAGCAGCAAAGGAAGGAAATTGGGATCAACTGCCTATGGTCGTATCCGGTTACCGCACGCAGAAAAAGCAGCAGCAGCTCTATGACGACAAAGTGGCTGGATACCGCAAAGAGGGAAATTCCCAGAGCGAAGCGGAGGAACTGGCAAAGCAATGGGTATCTGTTCCCGGATACAGTGAACATCAAATTGGTTTAGCCGTGGACATCAACGGAGCCACCTATGATCTTTATTTCTGGCTGCAAGAAAACAGCTACAAATACGGTTTTATCTTCCGTTACCCTGGAGATAAAACCGACATCACGGGCGTTGCCGAGGAAGTATGGCATTATCGGTATGTTGGCGTTGAGGCCGCCACAGAGATGTATGAAAAAGGGCTGTGCTTGGAGGAATATTTGGCAGAAAGGCAGCAGAACAATGAAAAGATTGAAAATCGCTGTTTTGTTTGGCGGCTGTTCCCCGGAGTATAGCGTGTCCCTTCAGTCCGCAGCCGCTGTGCTTCAGAATATGGACAGCAGCAAGTATGAAGCG
>JAFYLN010000075.1 GCA_017537045.1 Oscillospiraceae bacterium
ACAGCGACCTCAGCCAGCTTGCGGGCTGCAGTCAGGGTCACATTGCCTTCCTTGTCCACGTTGTCTTCATAGCTCAGGTTGATGGCGCAGTCGCCCATGGCCAGCTTCTCTTCGCCGCGAACCATGATAAAGCAGGAAGAAACCAGATTGACACCCTTCTTGGTCTTGACCAGCTGCAGAGCGGGACGGACGGTGTCAGCGGTGGAGTAGGTAGCGCCGCCCAGCAGGGAATCAGCGTAGCCCATTTTGACCAGCATGGTGCCGAAGTAGTTGCCCTTAGAAAGGTTCTTGCGGCAGTCCTCGGGGCTCATCTTGCCCTTGCGCAGCTCCACCATCTTCTCGACCATGGCATCCATGCCTTCGTAGGTCAGGGGATCCAGAATTTCGACGCCTTCGATGTCGAAGCCGCCCTTGGCAGCGTTCGCCTTGACCTCGGTGACGTTGCCCACAAGGATGGGCTTCAGGAAGCCATCTTTCTTCAGACGGGCGGTAGCTTCCAGAATACGGGCATCATGGCCCTCGGTGAAGACGATGGAGCGGGGGTTGGCCTTCAAAGTTTCGATCATTGCATTGAACATATGATATCAATCCTCCATAAACCGGGCAGTGCCCGTAATATTACACCGTAATTATACACCAATCGACTGTCAGGCGCAACCTCTTTTGGAAGATAATTAAGAAAATATCAGTTTGTGGGGATGCCCCACGGGCAATACGTGCACGGTGCGCAGCAAATCGTTGCTTCCCTAACTTGAATTATTGTGCGATTGCCAGTGGCAACCGCACAATAATTCATGGGTCACCGCCCCTACGTTATCCACGCTACATAGCGGGATAAACATCAATATAAATGATATGAAAATATCTCCGATATTTTTGAAGAAATCGTGAAAAACTATACAAATCTCATGTTTTGCTTCAAAAATAATTTTCATTTTATCTCCTTTGCAGGAGTAATATCCGGTTGCACCGTCTCCTTTTGTATGGTCATTTAACCACATATAACAATCAATTAACTTTCAACTGTCCTAGTTTATTCATTTTCCGGCAAAACTTTTAAATTATTTGTAAATAAATTCCGTTCTTATCGAATTTTAAAAGAAAACCTTTTTAATTCATGTCCAAAACTCCAATTTTTGATGATTCCGTCAATTGACCGGAAGCGGTTTTTCTGCTATGATAATTTCACAAACCAAACCTATCGAATTCGGTGAACCGGTTTTGTAAAGGAGGTAACTGATATGGAATTATTGACAATTCTCTGGCTGGCGCTGATGATCGTGTGTCTTGTGACGGAAGCCGCTACGGTGACCATGGTCTCGCTGTGGTTTGCAGCAGGCGCACTGGCCGCCATGGTGGCAAGTCTGCTCAGCGCACCCATCTGGCTGCAGGTACTGCTGTTCCTTGTGGTTTCTGCCGTGCTGCTGGCCTGCCTGAGACCCATGGTCAAAAAGCACTTCACCCCCAAGCTTTCAAAAACCAATGTGGATGCCGTTGTGGGTTGCCGTGGTTATGTCACCGCGGATATCGACAACATCAGCGCCACCGGCACCGTCAAGCTGGGCGCTATGGAATGGACCGCCCGCTCCACCACCGGTGCAGCGCTTCCCAGGGGTACACTGGTACAGGTGGATAAAATTGAAGGTGTCAAAGCTTTCGTTACCGCAGTTGAAGTTCCCGCACAAGTTTAATTTTTAGGAGGTATTATTATGGGTTGGATCATTGGTGTCATTCTTTTCGTCATTCTTTTTGCCATCGTGATTGCAAATATCGCGGTGGTGCAGCAGTCCCGTGCATACGTCATCGAGCGGCTGGGCGCATTCCAGACCGTCTGGGGCGTGGGTCTGCACTTCAAGGTTCCCTTTATTGACCGCATTGCCCGCCGCGTTTCCCTGAAGGAGCAGGTTCTGGACTATCCCCCTCAGCCGGTCATCACCAAGGACAACGTCACCATGCAGATCGATACCGTCGTCTACTTCCAGATCACGGATCCCAAGCTGTATGCCTACGGTGTGGAGCAGCCCATGGCCGCCATGGAGACCCTGACCGCAACGACCCTGCGTAACATCATCGGCGATCTGGAGCTGGATCAGACCTTGACCTCCCGCGACGTGGTCAACACCAAGATGCGCGCCATTCTGGACGAGGCCACCGACCCCTGGGGCATCAAGGTCAACCGCGTGGAGCTGAAGAACATTCTGCCCCCCGCCGACATCCAGTCTTCCATGGAAAAGCAGATGAAGGCGGAACGCGACCGCCGCCAGGCCATCCTGCAGGCCGAGGGACAGAAGAAGTCCGCTATTCTGATCGCAGAAGGTGAGAAGGAATCCGCAATTCTGCGGGCATCCGCCGAAAAGGAAGCGGCCATCCTGCGGGCAGAAGCCGAGCAGCAGGCCGCCATCCTGAGAGCCGATGGCGAAGCCCAAGCGATCCTCGCTGTGCAGAAAGCAATGGCCGATTCTCTGGAACTGCTGAATGAAAAGGCACCCAACGATGCTGTTCTCAAGCTCAAGGCCATCGAAGCCATGCAGAAGGTCGCCGACGGCAAGGCTACCAAGATCATCATTCCCTCCGAGATGCAGGGTCTGGTAGGTCTGGCCAACGGTATCACCGAAGGCGTGAAGGAATAAGCCATGGCAAGGACGGATGATCGGTTTGTTAAGATTTACTCTCAGGGTGCCATGAATATTTCAGAAATCTGGATAGACAGGAAAACAGGTGTGAACTACCTGTTTCACGCCAGCGGCTATGCGGGCGGTCTGACCCCGCTTCTGAACCGGGACGGTACCCCTGTCGTCACCCCGATTCCCAGCAATTACGATGAATAAGCACAAAGCCGCGCCTGAAATTTCAGGCGCGGCTTTTGGTCTGTCAAAAAATGTATAGCCCTTCGGGCTTCCTCCCAATGACAGGATCGATGGCGGCTGTTTAAATCTCTTCCAGGTACATAACGCCCTCGAGCTTGCCGATCTCTTTCAAAATCACCTTATGCTCTTTTCGGCGTTTGGCCTTTACGGTTGCAATAAATGCAGAGTAGCCCTCGCTGAGCACGGAGTCGGTTTCCATGCGGATATCAAAAATCTCCAGTTCCATGCTGCGGATGGCACGGATCAGCTCACCCAGCGGATATCCCTCGGCCAGCTCAAAATACATATCGAACACGCGGCCTTTCATGTGCATCCGGTCATCCCAGCGCTGCAGCAGGGTGAGAATGGTGAAAATAGAAATGCCGCCCACGGCAGCAGCCTCATAGAAGCCGATTCCCAGTGCAAGTCCGGCTGCGGCACACGCCCAAAGGCCTGCTGCAGTGGTCAGACCCTTGATCTGGTTGTGCTGGGTCACCACGATGGTGCCCGCACCGAGGAAGCCGATACCGCTGATGACCTGCGCACTCATGCGGGTGGGATCGCCTGTGCCGGTGGTTTGGAAAATATATTGGTTGGTCATCATGATCAGGCAGGAGCCCACACACACCAGCATATAAGTGCGAAGACCTGCGGGACGGTTTTTAAGCCCTCTTTCCAGACCGAGGATACCACCCATAAAAAGCGCCGTCAGCGGGCGGAGCACCACTGCCAGATATGTAAGTTCACGCATTTCCAATTTCTGACCACTTCCATTCTTGAGTCGTAATATGAATGATTTATTTTACCACATTTTTTGTGTACCGTCAATAAAATTATGTGGAAAGTCACACTTTCGGTTATACATTTTTTATAATATCCATTTCCATGTTCCGAATCGATAAATTGATGTTTATCGTGCAATGTAACGTGGATCATGTAGGGGCGGCCATTGGCCGCCCGCTGCGGCACGATGTTTCGAATTCGCCGAAAACCAATGCGAATACGTTAAATTCTACCGCACGGGCGTGTTGCAGAGCGCAGCGAATTAAAACAGGTCGATTGCCGGTGGCAATCGCACAATAATTCATGGATCGCCGCCCCTACATTCATTATCGAAACAATACGACAAGCTGAAATTTGAAAACTTTTCCGCAGTTTTTATATTGTAAAAAGTGCCAAATATGTTGCATTCCTTTTGTATATGTGCTATAATTCAAAGTTGAGAGATTTTAAAGTTTTACGATGCACAAAGGAGACTTTTATATGGCATCTCAGGAGAAAATCCGCAATATCGCAATCATCGCCCACGTTGACCACGGCAAGACGACGCTGGTCGACGAGCTGCTGAAGCAGGGCGGTATTTACCGCGAAAATCAGGCCACGCAGGACCGCGTCATGGACTCCGGCGATCTGGAGCGCGAGCGCGGTATCACCATTCTGGCAAAAAACACCTCCGTCCACTACAAGGATTACAAGATCAACATTGTCGACACTCCCGGCCACGCCGACTTCGGCGGCGAGGTGGAACGCATTCTGAAAATGGTCAACGGTGTTATCCTGTTGGTGGACGCTGCCGAGGGTCCCATGCCCCAGACCCGTTTCGTGCTGCAGAAAGCACTGGAGCTGGGTCACAAGGTCATCGTGGCTGTTAACAAGATTGACAAGCCCGATGCCCGGATCGAGGAGGTCATGGAAGAGGTTCTGGAGCTGCTGCTGGATCTGGACGCCACCGACGATCAGTTCAACAGCCCCACTGTCTTCTGCTCCGGCCGTCAGGGCACCGCTTCCTACAGCCCCGATGTGACAGGCACCGATCTGGTGCCCCTGTTTGAGACTATCATCAATTATATTGATGCACCCACCGGTGATGCAAATGCACCGCTGCAGCTGCTGGTCTCTTCCATCGACTATAATGACTATGTCGGCCGCATTGCCGTGGGCCGCATTGAACGCGGTACCATCAAGGTCAATCAGGAAGTGACCATCTGCGACTACCACAACCCCGAAATCAAGCAGAAGGGCAAAGTCGTTGCCCTCTATGCCTTCGACGGTCTGGGCAAAGCCCCCATCCAGTCCGCATCCGCAGGCGAGATTGTGGCGCTGTCCGGCATGGCAGACATCACCATCGGCCGCACCCTATGTGCTCCCGACTGTGCGGAACCCCTGCCCTTCGTCAAGATCTCCGATCCCACCATCGAAATGACGTTTGCCGTCAACGATTCCCCCTTTGCCGGCAAGGAGGGCAAGTACGTCACCTCCCGCAACCTGCGTGACCGTCTGGAAAAGGAACTGCTCAAAGACGTTTCCCTGCACGTCACCGAGCAGGGCACCGACGCATTCAACGTTGCTGGCCGCGGCGAAATGCACCTGTCCATCCTCATGGAGACCATGCGCCGCGAGGGCTTCGAGTTCTCCGTTTCCACGCCCCGTGTGCTGACCAAGGTCATCAATGGCAAGGTCTGCGAGCCTATCGAAAGAATGGTTGCCGACGTGCCCGAGGAATGCATGGGCTCTGTCATCGAAAAGATGGGCCGCCGCAAGGCAGACCTGCTGGGCATGACCCCCATGGGCAGCCGCTACCGTCTGGAATTCATGGTTCCCTCCCGGGGCCTGTTCGGCTACCGCAGCGAATTCCTCACCGATACCAAGGGCGAGGGCATCATGTCCTCCGTGCTTGCCGATTACGCTCCCATGAAGGGCGAGATCGAGCGCCGTCTGGTGGGTTCTCTCATTGCCCACGAAAGCGGCGAAGCCGTGGCTTACGGCCTTGGCGCGGCTCAGGAGCGCGGCAGCCTGTTCATCACCCCCGGCACCCCTGTCTATGCCGGCATGGTGGTCGGCATCTGCAGCCGCAACGAGGATATGACCGTCAACGTCTGTAAGCGCAAGCAACTGACCAATATGCGCGCCGCCGGTTCCGACGATGCCATCCGTCTGGTACCCCCCAGAATTTTCTCTCTGGAGCAGTGTCTGGAATTTCTGGCTGACGACGAACTGTTGGAATGCACACCCAAGAGCCTGCGCATCCGTAAGCGCCAGCTGGATCACGCCATCCGCATGCGCGAGCTGATGAAAAAACGCGCCATGGAAGAGAGTAAATAAGTTTGTAAATTGATGTTTATCGGGCTGTTGGCGGCGAAGCCCTTGGCTCTCCCTCTGGGAGAGCTGTCAAAAATCGAAGCGATTTTTGACTGAGAGGGAAAATAACGAACCCTCTCCGCCCCAAATCCTTGATTTGGGGCACCT
>JAFYLN010000076.1 GCA_017537045.1 Oscillospiraceae bacterium
AACCACTCCAGGTCGGTGCCGGGCTGGCAGAAGAACTCACACTCCATCTGCTCGAACTCACGGGTACGGAAGGTGAAGTTGCCGGGGGTGATCTCGTTACGGAATGCTTTACCAACCTGGCAGACGCCGAAGGGCAGCTTCTTACGGGTGGTACGCTGGATGTTTGCAAAGTTGACGAAAATACCCTGAGCGGTTTCGGGACGCAGGTAAGCGGTGGAGGAGGAATCCTCGGTAACGCCGATCTGGGTCTTGAACATCAGGTTGAAGTTGCGGATAGAAGTGAAGTGGTGCTTGCCGCAGACGGGGCAGACCACATCTTCGTGGGTTTCAATGAATTCATTCATTTCCTTGGTGTCCATGGCATCGACATTGACAGCCTTGCCGGACTCGGAAGCGGAGATCAGCTGGTCAGCGCGCTGGCGGGAGCCGCAGCCCTTGCAGTCGACCAGAGGATCGGAGAAGGAACCCACGTGGCCGGTGGTGATCCAGGTCTGGGGGTTCATGATGATGGCGGCATCCAGACCCACGTTATAGGGGGACTCCTGCACGAACTTCTTCAGCCATGCCTTTTTCACGTTGTTCTTGAACTCGACACCCAGAGGGCCGTAGTCCCAGCTGTTTGCAAGGCCGCCGTAAATTTCGCTTCCTGCATAGACATAACCGCGGCTCTTGCAGAGATTGACGATCATATCCAGCGTCTTTTCACTGTTCTTCATGTTATTTCCTCCAATAAGTTGGATTATTTTCCTTGTGAAATCTTATTATACAAAGAAACGGGGTACAAATCAAGTGTCATATTCGGCAAAAGCATCCCCATCTGCACCCCGAAAGTAGAACAAAAAAACCAACCTTTCTCTGCAGGTTGATTTTTTGTATCTCTTCCCATCTTTTGCCGCACCTAAGCCTCCCTTGTGTAAAGGGAGGTGACTGCCCAAAGGGCAGACGGAGGGATTGACAACCCCTCAGCCTCGCTTTGCCCGGCAGCTCCCCTTACACAGGGGAGCCTTTTTATTCTTCCGCGATCAGATCCGGGCCAAGATCCGCAGCCATCAGGCCATAACATCGGTGGGCGATGTCCACGGTGGTCACACCCTTCAATTCCTCAGCCGGGATGACCTCCAGAACCCGCAATTCCACACTGGAGGGACGAAGACGCTTGATATTTTTCACCACATCCTTGGTGTTTCGGAGCGTACAAACGACGATTGGTACATTCGCCTTCTGGGCAATTTTAAAAACGCCGGGGCGGAAATGGTGCAGCTTTCCATCCTCGGACAAAATGCCGCCCTCAGGGAAGACCGCAATGGATGCCTTGTCCTCTTTTAAAATCTGAATACAGTTGAGAATGGTCTTCAGTGCCTCCCGGTCATTTTCCCGGTTGATGAGCTGGCACAGCAGCTTGTGCATCATAGGACCAATGACAAACATGGTGCTGTTTTCCCGTTTGGAGATAAAGGCCAGTTGGAACTTCCTCAGGCAGCGGAGCAGGATGATGGGGTCGGAATCGTTGCAGTGGTTGCACACCAGCAGAAAGCGCCCTTCCGTGGGAACTTTTTCAATGCCGATTTTTTTAATCCGGATGCGAAGAACCGGCAGGGCGGATTCCACGATCAGGTCAGCAGCAATACGGTAAAACCTGCTGTCTTCCTCCTGCGGCATGCTCTGATCCACCCGCTTGCACAGATACAGCACAAACAAAAAACCCAGCAGTGCAAACAGCAGAAAAAAGCCCAGAAATGATGCGGCCAGCCAGAGCAGCCCTACAGGCGCTGCAAAAACGCCGCAGCTGCCGCACACCACCACGCCAGCAAGCAGAGCCAGCACTGCAATTAACAATAGCAGCATAAATAATTCCTCCGTTGGTAACAATACCCTTAAACAATTCTTAAGCCATTATACTCCGATACTGCCTGTGATACAAGAACAAATTTTGAACTTTTTGTCGCTACTTCCCATTAAGGGCTGGAAATCGGTACCGGATGCTGGTATAATAAGTTATTATGCACGGCTGGGAGTTGGACTTTCGCAGGAAAGGATCGTTCTCATGGGTCTTTCGTCCGACGCACCGTGGACAGCATTTTATGGCAGCGCCCCTGTCTCTTTGGACTATCCCGCAAAAACCATGTACGGCATGGTGCGCCAGAGCGCCATAAAGCATCCCGATCACACCGCCTGTATTTTTATGGGCAGGAAAACCTCCTACCGCGCATTGCTGCAGCGCATCGACACTGCCGCGCAGGGGCTTCTGTCCATCGGCATTCAAAAAGGTGACTGCGTCACCATCTGCATGCCCAACTGTCCGCAGGCACTGGAATGTTTCTATGCCTTAAACCGCATCGGCGCGGTTTCCAATATGGTTCACCCCTTGTCCGCCGAAAAGGAGATCGCTTTCTATCTGAACGTTTCCAGATCCAAGGCAATTCTGACGCTGGATCAGTTTTACTGCAAGGTTTCTTCCATTTTGGGAGACCTTCAAAATCCCACACAGCTCCTGGTAGCAAAAATTGCGGACGCACTGCCCTTCCCTTTAAATCTGGCATACCCCCACACCAGAGAAGGCAGGCAGAAGCTGCCCAAATCAGGCTATTTGCACTGGAGGCAAGTGCTTGCGCACGCCGGAACCGCCCCGCGGCTTCCCGATGACACCGGAAAGCCTGAGGACTGCGCCGCCATTCTCTATTCCGGCGGCACAACAGGCACGCCAAAAGGCATCCGGCTTTCCAACCGGAATTTCAACGCGCTGGCTTTGCAGACCATTGCAGCATCGGGTTATGCTTCCATCACGGGTATGAAAATGCTCTCCGTGATGCCGATTTTTCACGGTTTTGGTCTCGGCATCGGCATCCACACTGTCCTGAGCGGTGGCGGAACCTGTATTCTTGTACCCCGCTTCAATACGAAAAGCTATGCTGCCATCCTCATGAAGCAGCGCCCCGCGCTGATCCCCGGCGTACCGGCACTTTTCGAAGCCCTGCTGCGGTCAGATGCTCTGAAAAATGCCGACCTCAGCTTTCTGCGGGGTATCTTCTGCGGCGGCGATTCCCTGTCACCGGAGCTGAAGAGAAAAGTAGATGCATTTTTGAAAGCACACGGCTGTTCCGAACAGATCCGGGAGGGTTACGGCACAACGGAATGCGTCACTGCCTCCTGCCTGACCCCGAAGGATCATGCCCGTGCGGGGTCTATTGGCATTCCCTTTCCCGATATGTTCTACAAGATCGTTGCTGTGGGTACCACCACGGAAGCCGCAGCAAACACCGAGGGTGAGATCTGCATCAGCGGCCCCACCGTCATGTCGGGTTATCTGGACGATCCGGTTGAGACCACCCATGCCCTGCGGCACCATGATGACGGACGCATCTGGCTTCATACAGGCGATCTTGGCTATATGGACGCTGACGGCTTTGTATATTTCCGCCAGCGGATCAAGCGGGTGCTGGTCACCAGCGGCTACAACGTCTACCCAGCCCAGCTGGAAAATATTCTTGACAGTCATGAGAAGGTGCTGCTTTCCTGCGTCATCGGCATCCCTGATGAACAACGGGGGCAGCGGATTAAGGCTTATATCGTTCCCATGCCGGGTGTCGAATCAAATGATGCATTAAAAGAAGACCTTCTTCGCTACTGTAAGGCCCGCATTGCAAAATACGCCCTGCCGCGGGAAATAGAATTCCGTGCCGCGCTTCCTAAGACAGCCGTGGGCAAAGTGGCCTACCGTGTACTGGAAGAGGAGGCTGGTAGCCTTTGAAGTATGAAAACCGCATTCCTGAGCTGGATCTGCTTCGGGGTTTGTGTATTCTCGGTATGATCGCAGTCCATTTTATTTACGACTTAACAGAGATTTATCCTGTCTTTGGGGGATACTCTCCGCTCTTCCTGCTTGTAAAAAACTGGGGCGGCACCGTCTTTTTCCTGATCTCCGGTATTTGCGTCACGCTGGGACACCGCCATCTGCGGCGGGGCATCACCGTCTTCTCCTGCGGTATGGTTGTCAGTGCTGTGACGGTTCTGGCAGGTTTTGTGCCCATTCGCTTTGGTGTGCTCCACGCCCTCGGCGTATGTATGCTCTGCTGGGAATGTTTCAAAAGAGCATCCGCCAGAGTACTTGCAGGATGCGGCATTGCCTTTGCAGTCTTAGGCTGGGCATTTGAGCAGATCACCGTTTCCAACGCATTTCTTTATCCGCTGGGACTGACGGCCGCAAGCTTTGAATCCGCAGATTTCTTCCCCCTGTTTCCCAATCTCGGCTATTTCCTGCTGGGTGCCTGCCTTGGACGGCGGTATTACGCCGGGCGGAAAAGCCTTTTCCCGCAGTATGCTTTTCTTTCTCCTGTTTCCCGCTTTTTGCGTCTTTGCGGCAGACGCTCCTTACTTTTATACCTGATTCACCAGCCGGTTCTGATCATTGGCATCGAAGCGGCCATGTTCATAGGAGGTATCTTCCATGAAAATTCACCGTAATCCCAAACTGCTAAAGCTTCTGATCCTCGGATCAGGCATTCTCGGTCTTGTGCTGCGCATCGTGTTCTATGCCACCGGTGTAGACGGGCGGGGGCTGCTGGTTTCCAATCATCCCGCAGTCATTGCGCTGTGGTGCCTGACCGCTGCCGTTGCCGCTGTGCTTCTGGTTTTCAGCTTTAAGATCACAGGCTCCGCAGAATATGCAGAGGCTTACCCCGTTTCCATCCCCGCAGCGCTGGGTGCCTTTGCCGCCATGACCGGTATGGCATTTGCGACTGGCCGCGAATTCGCGGAATTTTCAAACCGGCTGAACCTGATCGTGTGGGTTCTGGGCATCTGCTCCATGGCCGCCATGGGGCGCGTAGGTCTGTGCCGCCTGACGGGTAAAAAGCCCTATTTCCTGCTGCATGTGGTGGTCTGCATTTACTTTGCAATGCGGATGGTTTCCCAGTACCGGGCATGGAGCGCAGATCCCTGCCTGCAGGACTACTGCTTCTACTTATGCGCCTATGTGGCACTGATGCTGGCAGCCTATCACCAGGCGGCGTTTGATGCCGGTGTGGGTAAGCACCGGGGATTGTGGTTTTGCAGTCTTGCGGCTGTTTACCTGTGCTGCCTGTCCCTGAAGGGCAGCTCCGACAGCCTGCTTCTGCTGGGCAGCGCAGCGTGGGCCTTTACGAATCTGACCCGCGTGGATTTCAAGGTCCCGGATAAACAGGGAGCATGACTATGCAGATCCCGCATGCTGTGCGTAATTGCATCGACGCACTGGAAAGCGCCGGCTTTTCTGCTTACTTAGTGGGCGGATGTGTCCGCGATGCTTACTTAGGGCTTACTCCCCATGACTTTGACCTGTGCACCCCGGCGCTGCCGGAACAGACCGAAGCGGTCTTCTCCACCTGCAAGCTGGTACTGGCAGGTAAAAAGCACGGCACCATCGGCGTGGTGACAGAGGCTGGTGTTGTAGAAATCACCACGTTCCGTACCGAGGGCGGCTACGCGGATAACCGGCATCCGGAGTGGGTCAGATTTGTTCCCAATATTGAAGACGATCTGGCGCGGCGGGATTTCACCGTCAACGCCATGGCCTACTCCCCTGCACGGGGCTTTGCCGATCCTTTTGGTGGAAGAAAGGATCTGGATGGCCATATCCTGCGGGCAGTAGGTGATCCGGCAGCAAGGTTTGAAGAGGATTCTCTGCGCATCCTGCGGGGTATCCGCTTTGCTGTGAAGTACCATCTTTGCGTGGAGAAGAATACACTGGATGCCATGCTTCGTCTGGCACCGCTGATGGAAAATCTGGCGCAGGAGCGGATTTTCGAGGAAGTCAACCGTTTTCTGCTGCATGCACAGGCGGAAGCCCTGCTGACCTTTGCGCCGGTTTTGACGGTGGTTCTTCCGGAACTGGCGCCGTTGATTGGCTTTGACCAGCACAGCTCCCATCATGCCTACGATGTCTACACCCACACTGCCCATGTGACTGAAGCCGTTCCTTCTGTGCTTGCGCTCCGCTGGGCGGCACTGCTGCATGATACCGGAAAGCCTGCTACTTTTACGGTAGACGAAGCCGGTCAGGGGCATTTCTACGCACACGCAGAAGAAAGCGCCGCAATTGCGGATGTGGTGCTGCACCGTCTGAAAGCGCCCACGGCGCTGCGGGAAGAGGTAGTGCTGCTGATCGCACAGCACATGACCAGAATCGAACCGGATAAGCGCATTCTGCGCCGCCGTTTAAACAGGTTTGGTGCTGAAACGTTGGAAAAGCTGCTGCTCCTGCAGGAAGCAGATATGGGCAGTAAGGGCACGGGAAAGCCTGCGGAAATGACACAGTTTGCCGAAATCCGCCGTATTCTCTCCGAAATCGAAGCAGAAAATGCCTGCCTTTCTCTGAAAGAACTTGCCGTAAACGGGCATGACCTGATGGCGCTGGGTATCACCGGCCGCCAGATCGGCCTGACGTTGAACCGGCTGCTGGAGCTGGTTATGGATGAAACAGTACCAAATGAAAAAAACGCCCTGCTGGATGCAGCAAGGCGTATCAGCGAAATGGTGAATTGATGTTTGTCGCGCTGTTGCGGTTTTAAATTGTCGCCCCTGTGGGGCGACAGCATCCTTCGGATGCAGGGGATGCGGATTGCCGCGTCGCATGGCTTAATGCCATGTTCCTCGCAATGACATCGTAATTTGGTAGTTGGTAGCAGCAAAATCGGCGCGGAAACCATCGAAAACCACTGTCATTCCGAGGAGGCCTGAAAGGCCGACGTGGGAATCTCCCGGTACGATGCTTGTTTCTGCACTGTTCATCGATGCATAGACGCAGGAGATTGCCACGTCGCGCTACGCGCTCCTCGCAATGACATATCTGATGGTGCAGTAAAACAGCACGACAAACTGAAATTTGTATCAACGTTCGGAGTCGAGCGGCGCAGGGCAGTACAAAGTCGGACGCAGTGGGTAACGCATTGTCAGCGGGCACTGCCCGCACGCCAAACTGAACTTTGAAATCCCCCAAAGGAGGAGTTTTTATGAACATAGCCATCGTCACCGGAGCCAGCTCCGGCATGGGCCGGGAATTTGTGCTTCAGCTGTCCAACTATGTCAAGGTGGACGAGATCTGGGTGATCGCCCGCCGCCGGGACGCACTGGAATCGTTAAAAACAGAGGTTGCTGTCCCTGTTCGACCCATACCCTTGGATCTTTGCGACAGCACTGCTTTTGACACGCTGGCTGACCTGCTGGAAGTGGAAAAGCCCAATATCAAGCTGCTGGTAAATGCCGCCGGCTTTGGAAAATTCGGTGCCTGCCACAAGGTTTCCCTGACCGACGAAAGCCGCATGATTGACCTGAACTGCAAGGCCGTGGTGCTCATGACCCGCCTGTGCGTTCCTTACATGGCAAGCGGCAGCCACATCCTGCAGCTGGACAGCCTGTCCGCATTCCAGCCCGTGCCTTACATCACGACCTACGGTGCCACCAAGGCCTTCGTCCTCAGCTACGCCCGCGCCATGAACCGGGAGCTGAAAGGGCACGGCATCCGGGTCATGGCCATGAATCCCGGCTGGGTGAAAACAGAGTTTTTCAACCACGCCTTCCAGACCAACGATGACAACGAGGTGCAGTATTTCAACCGCCTGTACGAGGCAAAGGACTGCGTTGCCACCGGCCTGAAAGACCTGTACCGGACGAAAAAGGATTGTTCCATCCACGGCCTGCCGGTGAAGCTACAGGTGCTAGGGGTAAAGCTCATGCCCCACAGTATCGTCATGAACATCTGGCTGAATCAGCAGAAACAGGCGAAAAATAACAGGGGGCTTACAACAAAATGAAAAAACTGATTGCGCTTCTTCTGATACTGTCCCTGCTGCTGTGCGGCTGCTCTGTCGAGATCGTGCTGGTTCCGGAGGAGACTGCCGCTTCCACGGTCATCCGCGGTGACAACACCCTGGCTGTGCACTTCATCGATGTAGGACAGGCAGATTCCATTCTCATTGAATGCGGCGGTGCTTTCATGCTCATCGACGGTGGCAACCGGGACGATGGACAGAAAGTGATTTCCTATCTGGAAAGCTGCGGTGTAGAGGAATTGAAGGCTGTGATCTGCACCCATGCCCATGAGGATCATGTAGGCGGTCTGCCTGCGGTTCTGGCGGTCTATCCCACTGCAGCTGTCTACGCGCCTACCAAAACCTATTCCTCCAATGTTTTCGACGATTTTCTCTACTACGTGGACCAGCAGCGGCTGGAGGTCACCATCCCCACCCCCGGCACCCGCTTTGCGCTCTATGGTGACGAGCAGCTGGACGGCGCGGAAGTGACCATCCTCGGGCCTGTGAAAAGCTATGCCGAAACCAACGACACCTCCATCGTCACGCGGGTGGAGTTTTACAACCACACCTTCCTTTTCACCGGTGACATGGAAGTGACTGCAGAAAACGACATGCTCGATTACTGGGGTGATGCCCAGGAATGGGACGTGGATGTGCTGAAAGCCGGCCATCACGGCAGCTCCACTTCTTCCGGCTACCGCTTCCTCTATGAGACTAACCCCGAGTATGCCATCGTCCCCGTGGGCAAGGACAATTCCTACGGCCATCCCCATGAGGAGATCATCGACCGTTACAGTGATGCCGGAGTTCCCATGCTGCGCACCGACGAGCTGGGCACCATTCTGGTGGTTTCCGACGGTACGGAGCTTACCATCACATGGGAAAATCAGAATGCTGCGCCTGCGGATGTGGAGCGGGCGGAGGGCTTCGGTCAGGGCTACATTGGCAACAAAAACTCCCACACCTTCCACGCACCCACCTGCGACAGCCTGCCCGCCAAGAAAAATCAGGTCGACTTCGCAAGCTACGACGAAGCAGTAAATGCGGGCTACAATCCCTGCAGAAGCTGCATCGGATAATCCGGACGCAAAAAGCCAATGTCATTCCGAGGAGCATAGCGCAGCGACCGCAGGAATCCGCATCTAAAAATTTCAGAAAACGGATTGCCACGTCAGTCCTTCGGACTTCCTCGCAATGACAGTTTTTGACAAGCTAAAAAGCCTGCCGCTGCGGCAGGCTTTTATTTATGTCTTGACTTTCTTCTTAAAGATCACGCTGCGCAGCAGCAGGATGTTGATGGCGATCATAAAAACAAAAACGATGCCCAATGTCAGATAGGGCTGGGTCGGAGCCATGGTTGCCAGCAGCAGAATGGGGAAGCCGAAGACCATGGCAGGGAAATTCTGATAGACCAGATTATCCGCAACGGGGGTCTTGAAATCACCGTCGATCTCACGCAGCAAAATCACGCCGGTGGAAGCAGTACCGGTGAGCATGCCGTACATAGCAAGGAACTGCTGCTCGGCATACCGGGGGAACAGCTTCTTGCAGATGTAATAAACATAGACATAGGTAATCACCAGACCCACCACGCCCATGACCAGCAGTACGCCCAGATACTTGCCGATGATGCTCATGCGGATAGCCGCAATGGATGCGGTGACCATGATGTCATAGAAGAAGTTGGTGGCGCGGGTCAGAAGAAAATCGTTGGTGTAGCTGCGGTGAATGATATTGCACTTCCGGCAGGCATTTATTACCGTCTTGACCAGTGTGCCCGCCAGAACGCCCAGCAGGAAGTTGAAGCCGTAGATGGTTGCGCGCATGCCGGGCAGCAGACAGCCCAGACCATACATCATGCCATAGGCCAGCATATAGGCCACCACGATCAAAGCGATCTGAACAGTGAACTTGTCGATGGATTCCTGCATAGGGATCTCATTCTGCCCCTCCACCTGCTCATTCATCAGGCCGGATCCCTTATCCAGATTGATCTTGCCCTGACGCTTCAGGATGTTCAGATAGATGACACCGCCGATGCTGGCAGCCAGAAAGCCCATGGACGCCACCGTCAGGCCAAAACTCTTGCCGCCGGCGAAGCCATACTGTGCCTCATAGATGCCGCCATAGTTCATGGCCTGTCCGGGACCCTGACCATAGCCCAGCGCCAGCAGCAGGCCGGCTGCTTCCAGCAGGTCGGGCAGGAAAATCGCGCCGACGATGCAGATGAGCATACCTGCAAAAGCCTGCAGCAGATAGGTGGCAACCGTGGTCAAGCCGGTGTTGAATATCTCCACACTGCGCTCTTTCGTCATCTTACTGCTGCTGGATTTCAGTGCGGAGGCCGTAAAGCCCAGTGCCAGCGTATGATAGGTCAGCAGCTCCAGCCATGCAGAGCCGTTGCCGCCGAAGAATGCAGTATCGAACATTTCCTGCCCGGTAAACGCCTTGTAGAGCGTGGAGATCAGCAGCAGAACGCCGCCGCCCAGCACGGAGGTGGGAATCAGCGATGCCTCCAGCGCCGGAATGGAACGCTTGAGCATCTGCGCTACCAGCAGGCTTGCCAGCAGCACTGCCATCAGATTAAAAAAGCCCCATGAACTAAAGTCCCAAAAATTCATCGTTTTTCCCTACCTTTATATTTTGATACCGGTGGAAGAAATTCACATATTTGAGCGCATTGAAGCGCTTACTGCCTTTGAGCTGCAGGATCTCTCCCTGTGCATAGATATTCAGCTTATTCTTACCCAGAACCACCACCGCGGAAGCTTCATCAAAGGAGATTGCCCACCCATCTATGGTGATCTTATTGCCATACAAACAAACCTTTGCTTCCTTCTGCAGCAGTTCCTTGCGTTTATAGGCATGAACCTTGCTCAGCTGCGCAGTTTCTTCGTATACCGGTGCTTCCGTCAATGCAGAAAGATCGGTTTTATTGATGTAGCCGCACTGGTAATCATACCAGTCTGCCACAAAGCGGTGGGGGAATTCACAGTTTATACCCTGAAGCTCCTTGGTGGGCAGATGTCTGATTTCCCGGCCGCATTTTTTGCAGGAGATGATATCGTCATGGCTTTCGAATGCAGACAGGCCGCACCACGGACAGACATACATGGCGCGTTCCAGATATTCCGCATTCTTCTTATGGTGAAAGTTTCCGCTCACGCAGCCTTCGTCCACCCATAGTTCCTTTTTGATGATGCCAAACAGCTCGTCATTGGTCATGGCGGCGTATTCTTCCGGTTCCACCACGCGGCTGATGTAGCAGCGCATCCTGCCGCGGCGCACCACATCGCTCCAGCGCGGATGCACACCGTAGCCGCCTTCGATACGGAAAATCGCCAGCGGCATGCCCAGCTTCTTGACCAGAGAAGCAATGCCCGGCTTCATGTACACCGTTCTTCCGTGGAAGGTACGGTTTCCCTCGGGTGCAAGAGCAATATTGCCACCCTCGCGCGCCACCTTGATGCAGTTTTTAACCGCCTGCAGATCCAGTGTCTGCTTCTTGATGGGAATGGGCGCCACCAGATAACGCAGGGCATCGGACAGCCAGCCAAGGGAGAAAATATCCTCACTGGCAACGTAGTACACCGGTTTTTTGAACATGGCGCCTACAAAAAACTGGTCAAAGGCCGTCTGATGGTTCATGATGATCAGGTAGGAGCGGTTGCCCTGCTTCTCAAACTTTTCAATTGTAATGCCGTAGCGGATGGAGCATATTAGCGTAAAAACAGGACATAGGAGCCATGTCACCACTTTATGCCGGAATTTCAGCCACTTCTCATTCTTCTTCATCTTTTTTCCCTCTTTGTGACGGTGATCGTACCATCTACAAATTCACTCCTTAAAAATACCACAATCTGTGTCCCATGTCAATTTTTCTTTCATTTTCGACTTTCCCTGCGGCACCTCTTTGATGCATTTTATACACTTGAATTCAACTGTGTCGATCAAAAAATCTCCTCAGCACGTTCCTCATTTTATATACTTTTTCTTGCACTTTGCTCCGCTTTGTAATACTATAGAATCATAATCAATGGATATGTCCGGATTTGGAGGTATGCTATGAAAATCCTTGTATGTGTCAAGCAGGTGCCCGGTTCCAACAATGTGGAAGTGGATCCGGTTACCGGTGTTCTCAAGCGCAGCGGTATTCCCAGCAAATGTAATCCTTACGATCTTTACGCTATCGAAACCGCACTCTCCCTTGCCGAACGTTTCGGCGGCAGTGTGGAAAGTTTGACCATGGGGCCACCGCAGGCCAGGGCGGTCATTGAAGAAACCGTCTGCATGGGAGCAGCATGCGGCACGGTGCTGACTGACCGGAAATTTGCCGGTGCGGACGTGCTGGCCACGGCTTACACCCTGTCTCAGGGCATCCGCAGCTGCGGAGAATTCGACCTGATCATCTGCGGTAAGCAGACCACCGACGGCGATACCGCGCAGGTAGGCGCAGAGATGGCCGAATACTTGGGGCTTCCCAATGTCTCCAATGTGCTGAGCGTGGATGACTTCAAGGATGGAAAGCTCTATGTAACTGCAAGCCTTGATCACCAGATCCAGTCCATGTCCATCGCCCTGCCCTGTCTGATTTCTGTGGACGGTGATATCAATACGCCCCGCCTGCCCTCCTACAAAATCCGAAAGACGCTGACCGATGCTGCGGTTCGCTTTCTGACCTTTGCGGACTTCCCCGACCAGAATACCGGCCACTACGGTCTGACCGGTTCTGCCACACAGGTGGAGCGGATCTTCCCGCCGGAGAAGGTCAGCAGTAAGCAGAATTTTGAGGGTGATGCCAAGGCGCAGACGCAGCAGCTTTTCGATCTGCTGCAGCAGAAGAAAATGCTGTAAGGAGGTGGCGTAATATGGGTAAACTGGTTATTCAGCAGCAACTGATCAATGAAGAAAACGCCAAAATGCTGGCAGAGCTCTGCCCTTTCGGCGCCATTTCCTATAAAAACGGGAAACTGGACATCTCCTCCGGCTGTAGAATGTGCAAAATGTGCGTGCGCAAGGGCGGCGGCCTCGTGACCTTTGAAGAAGAAGCTAAGGCCATCGACAAGTCCCTCTGGCGCGGCGTTGCCGTCTATGCTGACTGCACCGGCGGGCAGCTCCACCGCGTCACCTTTGAGCTGATCGGCAAAGCAAAGGAGCTGGCTGCCGTTACCGGCCATCCGGTCTATGTGCTGGCCATTGGCCATGATCTGAAAGACTGTGCAGAAAAGCTGCAGCACTATGGTGTGGACAAAATCTTCCTGTACGATCATGAAGCCTTCAGGAATTTCCGCATTGAGCCTTATACCGAAGCCTTCTGCAATTTTATTGAAAAAGAAAAGCCTTCTTCCATTCTGGTGGGTGCTACAAACCTCGGCCGCCAGCTGGCACCCCGTGTGGCTGCCCGCTGCCGCACCGGTCTGACCGCTGACTGCACCGTGCTGGAAATGAAAGAGAATACCGATCTGGTGCAGATTCGTCCCGCCTTCGGCGGCAACATCATGGCACAGATCGTCACCCCCAACACCCGTCCCCAGTTCTGCACCGTGCGCTACAAGGTTTTTTCCGAGCCGGTTCCTGCCGAAGACGTTTCCGGCGAGATTGTTACCATGGCAGTCAGCGGTGCCATGACCCGCTCTGCCATTGAAGTGCTTTCCACACAGGAAAAGCCGAAGGATGTGGATATTGCAGAGGCGGAAGTAATCGTGGCTGTGGGCCGCGGTGCATCCGGTGAAGCCATGCGTGCACAGGCCGAAGAGCTGGCAGCCCTGCTGGGCGGCGTAGTAGCCTGCACCCGTCCGCTGGTGGAGAGCAATGTATATGATGCGAAGCATCAGATCGGACTGTCCGGCAGAACGGTCAAGCCAAAGCTGATCATCACCCTCGGCATTTCCGGTGCAGTGCAGTTTGCGGCAGGCATGAAGTCCTCCGGCTGCATCGTTGCCATCAATTCCGACCCTGCCGCCTCCATCTTCGATGTGGCGCATTATTGCATCGTAGGTGATGTAAACGAGATCGTACCCGGACTGATTGCAAAGATCAAGGGGGTGTCCTGATGTATAACAAGGTAACGAAAGACGATATTGCTGCATTGCAGAAAATCGTGGGCGAAAGTGAAGTATTTTTCGGTGAAGCCATCAACGAAGACTATGCCCACGACGAGCTGGGCGGTATTTCCTGCATGCCCGAGGTTCTGGTTCGTGTGCGCAGCACCGAGCAGGTCAGTGCCATCATGAAGCTGGCCTACAGCCGCACCATCCCTGTTACGGTGCGCGGCAGCGGTACGGGTCTTGTGGGTGCTGCCGTGCCCATCCATGGGGGCATTCTGCTGGAAACCACAAAAATGAACAAAATCCTCAAACTGGATGCCGATAATCTGACCGTCACCGTTCAACCCGGTGTACTGCTGATGGAGCTGGCCGCCTTCGCGGAGGAGAACGATTTCCTGTACCCGCCGGATCCCGGCGAAAAAAGTGCCACCATCGGCGGCAACATCTCCACCAATGCCGGCGGTATGCGTGCTGTCAAGTACGGTGTCACCCGCGATTATGTCCGCGCACTGACCGTGGTTCTGCCCAACGGTGAGATCCAGCAGCTGGGTGCTGCTGTGGCCAAGAACAGCTCCGGTTACAGCCTGAAAGATCTTGTAATCGGCTCCGAAGGCACACTTTGCATTATTACGGAGGCCGTGCTGAAGCTGGTTCCCCTGCCCAAGGTGTCCCTGAGCCTGCTGGTGCCCTTCCCCGATATGAAGAGTGCCATCGAATCCGTTCCCCAGATCATCCGCTCCAAAATCACGCCTACGGCTATCGAATACATGTCCCGTGATACCATTCTCTTCTCCGAAAGCTATCTTGGCAAGCGGTTCCCGGACACCAAGAACGATGCCTACATTCTGCTGACCTTCGACGGCAACTCGCAGGCACAGGTGGAACAGGATATGAGCACCGTTGCTGATCTATGCCTTTCCATTGGCGCGCTGGATGCCTACATCGTGGACACGGAAGAACGCAAAAAGTCTGTCTGGTCTGCCCGCGGCGCATTTCTGGAAGCCATCAAAGCCTCCACCACGGAAATGGACGAGTGTGATGTTGTCGTTCCCGGCAATCAGGTGGATACCTTTATCAAGTACACCCACGAATTGGCTGCGGAATTTGGTGTCCGCATCCCAAGCTTCGGCCATGCAGGAGACGGCAACCTGCACGTTTACATCTGCCGCGATGCGCTCAATGATGAGGACTGGAAAAATACGCTTTCTGCCATTTTTGATAAGATGTATGAAAAGAGCGTGGAGCTGGGCGGTCTGGTCTCCGGCGAACATGGCATCGGCTACGCCAAGAAAGAGTTTCTGCGCCGCCAGTATGGCCAAACGCCCATTGCCCTGATGCAGGGCATCAAGCGGGTGTTTGATGAAAAGAACATTCTGAATCCCGGTAAGGTCTGTTTCTGAGGGAGGACAGCTTATGAACATTTCAATTCCCTACGACAGAACACACCTGCACGCAGAAATCGATGACAGCCGCGTTAACGGCATGTTGAAAAGCCGCCTGGAAACGTACGTTCCCGACCACTCCCAGCAGCAGCTTGTGGAGGACGCACTCCGCAACCCCATCGGTTCGGCAGCACTGGAGGAATTGGTTCAGGGCAGGAAAAACATCGTCCTGATCGCCAGTGACCACACCCGCCCCGTCCCCAGCAAGGTACTGGTGCCCCCTATGCTTTCAGCCATCCGCCGCGGCAACCCCGATGCGGAAATTACGATCCTCATTGCTACCGGCTGCCACCGCGGCACCACCAAAGCAGAGTTGATTGAAAAATTCGGAGAAGAAATCGTAGCAACCGAAAAGATCGTCATTCACGATTGCGCTGATGATGCCAATATGGTCACCATCGGCCAGCTTCCCTCCGGCGGCGCACTTCGGATCAACCGTGTGGCAAAGGATGCCGACCTGCTGATCAGCGAGGGTTTCATTGAACCCCACTTCTTTGCCGGCTTCTCCGGCGGCCGCAAAAGCGTGCTGCCCGGCATTGCCGCCAGAGAAACCGTCTACTGGAACCACAACGCCGAATTTATTGCAAGTCCTTACGCCCGGACAGGCATTCTGGAGGGCAATCCCATCCACAAAGACATGCTTTTTGCTGCCCGCGCTGCCAAGCTTGCCTTTATCTGCAATGTGGTCATCAATGCAAAGCACGAGGTCGTGGGTGCTTTCGCAGGTGACTGCGAACAGGCGCATCTGGCAGGTGTCGCATTTCTGAAAGACCTGTGTGGCTGCAGGCGTAAGGAAGCGGACATTGTCATCACCTCCAATAACGGTTATCCTCTGGATCAGAACATTTACCAGTCGGTTAAAGGTATGACTGCCGGAGAAGCCACCTGTAAAGAGGGCGGCGTGATCATTATGTGCGCTGCCTGCATGGACGGCCACGGTGGTGAAGCCTTCATGAAAACCATTTCCCAGCCAGTGGCTGCGGCGGAAATTCTGGCACAGATTGAAGCCACTCCTATGGCAGAAACCGTTCCAGACCAGTGGGAAAGCCAGATTCTTCTGCGCATTCTCAGCCGCTTTCATGTGGTGCTGGTCACCGGGGCGGATCCCGCGCTGGTGCGTGCCATGAAGATGCATCCTGCTGAAAACCTGCAGCAGGCTCTGGAAATTGCCGAAAAATTGCTGGGCAGACCCGGCAGTATCACCGTCATTCCCGAGGGCATTTCCACAATTATTTCCTGAACAAAAGGCCCCCCTGATGCCCATGCATCCGGGGGGGATTCCTTGCACTTTTTTATCTATGGATATACATCCGTGTCATATCCGGCTCGCCATCGCCCTGAACCATGCACAGAAATTCCCAGCCATACCGTTCGTAAAAGTTTGTGTGATCGGTGACCAGATAGGTCGGGGAAATGCCCTTATTCCGCAAATCCTCCACCGCCATATTCAGCAGATTTCCGGCGATGCCCCGGCAGCGGTGGCTTTCCTCGGTGTAGACAGCGCAGACGTTGGGTGTCAGATCAGGCCGGTCATGGAAGTCGTTTTCAATGACACCCAGACCGCCAACGATTTTCTCTCCATCCAGACAGAGAAACCATCCCAGCTCGGTCTGCTGTTTCAGATAGTCCTCCATACACGCCAGATAGGCCTCTTTCGGAACCCCCCACTTGCTGTGGAACCACTCTGCGGCGGCATCCATGAGCGCCGGTTTTTCTCTTAATGTTATGTACTGAAATTCTGCCATATTCGCACCATCCTTTTCGGTTTTCTATATGCTATCACAGATCATGGAGAAAGGCTATCCCCATACATTTTTCTGAAAAGCCGATTTCCGGGACACGGATCTTTCTGAAAAAACTTTGCGATTGCAAATCCTGCCAATTTGGCGTATAGTAATCGTATGGAATCCTGAAAAAGGAGGATCTGTATTTTGATTCGTTATGTAATGGTTGCATAAGCGCAGGCTATGCAAAAATGAATACTGATTTTGTATAGCCGTTGCGCTTCCTTAAGAAGCAAATTCGTCAAGGAGGCAACCGTGAGCTATATAAAAGCAGAAGAGATCCTGCCAGAGGAGCTGATCCGTCAGATTCAGGAATATGCCGACGGCGTATACATCTACATCCCCCGCAGGCCGGGCACCCGCCACCCTTGGGGACAGGAAACGCCTTATAAAGCGGAGCTGAAAGAGCGTAACGGCCGCATCCGCCGCGATTATGAAAGCGGCGTGGGTATTGCAGCCCTGAGCCGGAGCTACCACCTGTCTGAAAAAAGCATCCGCAGGATTCTGCAAAATCCATAAACTGAGGAGCCGGAAGTGATTCCGGCTCACACTTTTTTCAGAAGAAAGATTTCTGATTGACAGCACAAATCAACAGTGCTATATTTTTCTTATGAAGTGTCTGCACGAGCAGACCGGAAAGGAGCTTATGAGTATGATTGTTCGCGAGGTTGAGTCCGGCTAACTGAATATGGGTGCCTAAAAAGATGGGGGTTCAGTCCCCTTGCTTTTGTGTGCCGTTTTTAAGTAACTTTCGATATGTGCTAACCGCAGGATGCAGCCATGACGAGAGCTGCTTTGCTGCGGTATTTTTGCGCCCTTTTTCAGTTGGCGGTGTATCAGAAAAGGTGATGGTTTTATGATGAATCGGCTTTTTGCGAGACAAACTTAATTTTGACGGAGGGATGGTAATATGAACATTGCGAATTACAAGGAATATATGACAGCAGAAATCCTGATGGGTCCAAACAGTGCGAGAATCTTGAGGGAGTTGTTGGAGAAGTATCCTTTGCAACGAAACAGCGAAAATAAGGTACTTGATTTAGGCTGTGGAAAAGGATTGACAAGCCTCATACTGGCAAGAGAAACGGGAGCAAAGATATATGCAAATGACCTTTGGATTCCGGCAGAGGATAACGCAAAACGCTTCAACGAGTGGGGTATAGGCGAACAAATCACCCCTGTGCACAAGGATGCAAATGAGTTAGAGTTTGACAAGGGTCAGTTCAGCTCTCTGGTCAGTATCGATTCCTACCATTATTTTGCAACAAAGAAATGCTTTTTTGAAGAAAAAATACTACCCTTTTTAAGTGACAAAGCAGTAGTTTTGATTGGTATTCCCGGCATTAAGGATGAATATACCGGCCGTTCTGAAGAACTGCTTCCTGAATGGTTGGGAAATGAAGCCTGTATGTTCAAAAGTCCGACGGAGTGGAAAGAAATCATTGGCAGGCACGATCGAATTGAAAAGATTGAAACATGGGAAATGGACTGTTTCGACCTTGCTTGGAAGGATTGGTTGTCCACTGAGAACGAATATGCCTTAGGGGACAGGCAATTTTTTGAAACAGTGATCAAGCCATATACTTGTTTTGTCGGTATTTACATCAAAATAAAATAAGCAGACCAAACGGCATTTGGAGGAAAGAACTTGAACATATATGATTACGGTAATGTTCCGAATTATGTAAATCTGGCAGGTATCCCCGCGAGAGTTACCGCCGTTCACAAAGAGCGGTATGAGATCGCCTGCCAGCATGGCATCACCCACGCCCGGCTGAAAACCAAGGCATATTTTGTAGACACACAGGATTTTCCCACCGCAGGTGACTATGTCATGGTCAACTACATTGAAAACGGTGACAGTCAGATCCTTGCCACACTGCCGCGCAGAACCTGTTTCTCCCGCCGGGAACCGGGATCCATCCCGCAGGATCAGGCCGTTGCCGCCAACTTTGACTATGTATTCATTATGCAGTCTCTGAATCTGGACTTTAATCCAAAGCGGCTGGAGCGGTATCTGACCCTCGCGTGGCAGTCCGGTGCCACCCCGGTGATCCTGCTGACCAAGGCAGATATTGTGGATGATTACTGGGATTATCTGACGCAGGTGGAGCGGGTCGCAGCTGGTGTGAATGTCCATGTGGTCAGTGCCCGTACCGGCTGCGGCCTGAACCGGCTGAATGCCTACCTGCAGCCGGGAAACACGGTGGTGTTTCTCGGTTCGTCCGGCGTGGGCAAATCCAGCCTTGTCAATGCACTGGCGGGTGAGGAGATTATGGCTGTCAGTGCCATCCGCGAGGACGACAGCAAAGGCCGCCATACCACCACCCACCGCCAGCTGATCCGGCTTCAAAGCGGTGTGATGATCATTGATACCCCCGGCATGCGGGAGCTGGGCATGCGGGACATAGCGGAAGGGCTGGCAGATGCCTTTGAGGATGTAGAAAAGCACATGGGAAGATGCCGCTTTTCCGATTGTAAGCACGAAAGCGAACCGGGCTGCGCCATCAAAGCCGCCATCGCCGCCGGTGAACTGGACATTACCCGCTGGGAAAGCTACCGGAAATTAAGTGAGGAAGCGGTGGACAAGGCAGAAATGCTCCGCCGTAAAAACGAGTGGCACAAGGGCGTTGCAAAATTCACCAGAAACAGAAATAAGAAGGTCTGGTAATATGAGAATATACGGCTTCGGGAAGGCTGCCGCCATGGGCTACAAAGCTGTCATCGTAGAGGGCAATCCCATGAACTACCGCAGCCGTGGTTTTGTCACCTCCGAGTCCTTCGGCATCACCGCCCATGCGTCCGTGGGGCTGCCTGCTCCTGAATGCCTGATGGTAAAGGAGCTGGTTCCCGGCAGTTTAGAGCATATCCACGGCATCGTGTCTTATCAGGACTATGCCTGCCTGCGGTAAGGTATTTTTCAAAACAAAAAATCTATTGGTAAAAAGCCATTGCGCACCGGCCTAAATGAGCAGACTCAGCAGCGCATAGAATCCCCGGTGTCGATTTACAAGGATATTTTACAAGAATTGTGACATATTTGTAAAAAATGCAAAAAGGGGCTAGAGAAATATAAAAGAATCGTGTATAGTAGTGTATAGTAAATATTAGATACTGTGCATAGACACAAATATGCCCGCTGCAAGTGAGGAACGGACATGAAGAACAAAAATGACATCATCAAAGAAGATATTCTCCAGCAGATCATGAAGGGCGTGCTGTCACCCGGTCAGGCCATCGACACAGATGCCGCGCTGAGCAAGCGTTATGGCGCATCCAGAATGACTGTGCGCAATGCCATCGACCAGCTGGTGGCAGAGGGTCACCTGACCCGCATTTACAAAAAAGGTGCCTTCGTCAGCCGCCGCAGCCGCTATGACGGCTTCCGCTTCGGCGTGGGCTACAGTGAGGAAATGCGCAAGCGCGGCATGCATCCCACCTCTGCCAATGTGGCGGTTCGTCTGGAAAATCCGAAGGAGCGGGAGATGCACGACCTGCAGCTGCTGCCCTCCTACAAGGTCTGGCATGTCAACCGCATCCGCCTGGCAGACGGAAAGCCCATCGCCTACGAGGATTCCTATTTTCCCTATCCTCTGATTGAAGAACTGACGGAAGAGGATGCTTACAAGTCCCTCGACACAAAGATCAGGGAAACCTATGGCTATTCCATTCAGTCTGCGGATCAATGGATCGATGCCGTTATCGCAGATGCACAGCTGGCACGGCTTCTGGATGTATCCGTCGGCACACCGCTGGTGCGTACCTACAGTGTTTCCTATCTGCCCAACGGAACGCCTGTCAACAGCGGTACCTGTGTCTACCGTACAGATAACTTCAAGCTGATTCAGTCCGTACACGTTTAGTAAAATTCAACAAAATCAGACATATGCTGATGTGCGCTGTTACAAACTTTGCACATCAGCGTATTTTTATATTGACAAAAGTGTCTATACACTGTTACTATACAATCAGATAATAACTATGGAGGTGACGCGGATGTCGATTGTATTGGCAAGAGTGGACGACCGGCTGATCCACGGTCAGGTTGCCACCAACTGGATCAAGGTTATGGCCCCGCAGATGGTGGTCGTGGTGGATGAAAAACTGCCCGATAACCAGCTGCAGGTGAATATCCTGAAAATGGCTGCGCCCCCCGGGGTGAAGGTCTATGTGATGCATCCGGAGAAAATAGCTGCAAAGCTGCTTTCCGGTGCACTGGATGCTTACCGCGTCATGCTGATCTTCGCAGGTGTGGAAGCGCCGCTGAAGCTGCTGGAGCTGGGTGTCAAGATCCCGTCCATTAACATCGGCGGCATGCGCTTCAAGGAAGGCCGGATCCAATTGGATAAGACCATTTCCATGACCCCCGCAGAGCGGGAGATCGCAAAGAAGATCGCGGCCATGGGCGTGGAGCTGGAACACCGGCAGGTCAACACGGATAGCAAAATGGACGTTGTACCATTGCTATAAATAACTAACAACAACACGAAGGAGGAGAAACAATGCTTGTTCAAGCGATCATCGTCACAATCGCGGCTGCCATATTGTCCATTGAACAGAACAACGGTCAGTTTGGTTTCGCAAGACCCCTCGTAGCAGGTACCGTTATCGGTATCGTCCTCGGAGACCCCGCAATGGGTGTAATTCTCGGTGCAGAAATGCAGCTGATTTTCATGGGCGTTTCTGCAATCGGCGGCTCTGTGCCCCCGGATTACCTGATCGGTACCTGTATCGCTACCGCTCTGGCAATCATGACCAATGCGGATGTAGAAGTTGCATTGGCTCTGGCAGTTCCCGCTTCCATCGCCGGCCAGTCTGTCAACATTCTGGGCCGTACCATTAACACCGTCCTGCAGCACTGGGCTGACAAGGCAGCAGACAAGGGCGAGTATGGCAAGATCGAGATCGCGCACTATCTGGGCGGCCTGGTTACCGCAGCCCGTACTGCTCTGGTTGTTTTCCCCGTCGTTTTCATCGGTGCCAGCGCTCTGGATTCCATCATGGCTGTGATTCCCCAGTGGATCCTCACCGGCCTGTCTGCAGCAGGCTCCATCCTGCCCATCGTCGGCTTCGGCATGCTGCTGAAGTATCTGGACATCAAGCACCTGCTGCCTTTCTTCTTCATTGGCTTTGCACTGTCCGTCTTTGGCGGCTTCAGCATGGTCGGTGCCACCATGGTCGCCATCTCTGTCGCCCTGCTGTTCGATCACTACAGCAAGGGTGCCAAGGCAGAAGCAGCTGCCCCTGCTGATGACTTGGATGAATTGATGAATTAAAGGAAAGGAGAGCAAGACAATGGCAAAGAATACCTATACCGGTGAAATCACCAAGAAGGATATGTGGACGCTCTTCTGGCGCGGCATGCTGCTGCAGCTTTCCTGGAACTTCGAAAGAATGCAGGGTCTCGGCTATTGCTACTGCATCCTGCCCATCCTCAAGAAAATCTACAAAGATAATCCTGAAGGCCTGAAGAAGGCTGTTAAGCGCAATCTGGAATTCTTCAACACCACTGCTTACATGGCTCTGCCCATCCTCGGCGTTACTGCCGCTATGGAAGAGCGCCTGGCCAAGGAAGGCGATATTGAAGAAGGCTCCATCAGCTCCGTCAAGGTCTCCCTGATGGGACCCCTGGCAGGTATCGGTGACGCAATGTTCTGGAACACGCTGGTTCCCATCTGCGCCGGCATCGGCATCAGCCTGGCTACCGACGGCAGCCTGATCGGCCCCATCGCATTCCTGGTTCTGTACAACATCTTCACCACCGCTGTCCGCTGGATCGGCGTTACCAAGGGCTATGAGCTGGGCACCGGCATCATTGAGAAGATGTCCGGCGGCATCATGCAGCGCATCACCCAGGCTGCTACCATCATCGGCCTGATGGTCGTTGGTGTCATGGTGGCAACCAACGTCAATGTTCCCATTGCCCTGACCTTCGGCCCCGCCAACAAGCCCCTGATTGATGTTATCAACGGCATTATGCCCAAGGTTCTGCCTCTGGTCTGTACCTGGGGTACCTACAAGCTGATGAAGAAGGGCACCTCCGCAACCAAGATCATGCTGGGTATTATCGTGATCTGCCTGCTGGGTGCACTGGTCGGCATTTTCTAAGCGAGGTTTTTTATGATCGGAATCCTGGTTTTGAGTCATGGTGAGATGGCCCACGGGATGATACACTCCTTAAACTTTCTTTACGGACAAGCACAGGGCCTCAGGGCCCTTTGCTTGTATCCGGAGCATTCACCCGCAGACTTCGATGCCATGCTGGAAGACGCTGTGGCGGAAGTGGATCAGGGAGACGGGGTGCTCATCTTTACGGATATTAACGGCGGAACGCCTGCCAACCGTGCCCTGCTTCTGGCGGCCCGGCGGCCGGATGTGGAAGTGATCACGGGCATGAACCTGCCGCTACTTCTGGCGGCTGTCAGCAGCCGCGAGTTCTGTGCGCTGCCTCAACTTGTTGAGGAACTGCTGGATGAGGCGAAGCTGAGCATTGCCTGTACCAGCCGCACACTCCGTGCACAGATGGCGGCAGACAATGATGATATGGACGATCTGATGGAGTAAAGCGATGAAAACGATGAGGATCGGTTTTTCGAAATCGGACATAACCCCTCCTCTCGGCACCGAGCTGGGGGGTTATGCAGGTTATCGGCCCAGCAGCGGTGTTCATGATCCGCTGTATTGCAAAGCCGTTGTACTGGAGCAAAGCAGTGTGCGGTATGCACTGATCGTGATGGATCTGCTGTGCGTGGATGAAGCGCTGTATCTGCGTATTGCAGATGCGGTTGCGGCGCTTGGCATCGCAAAGGAACGGCTGATCGTTTCTGCCATCCACACCCATGCCTCCCCCCGGGGTGTAATCCCCGGCGAGGGTGCGCTTGCGAGGGTCAACAGCTCCAGCGCGCCGAAAAATCCTGCCTTCATGGATTATATTCAAACGGTAATCGAGGCGGCAGCAGATGCGTGCAGCCGGGCGGTGGAATCGCTGGAGTGCTTCGAGGTGTGCGCTACAAGAGGTGCGTTGCCGCAGGTTGGTTCTGAGCGGCATACCGGTGCGGCACCGGCGGGGGCGCTGACCGTTGTGCAGTGCAGGACGGAAAGCGGAAAGCTGCTGACACTCTACAATTTCCCCTGCCACCCCACAGTGATGAGTGCGGCGAATTTGCAGGTATCTGCGGATTTTGCGGCAGGAATCGAGGAATTACTGGGCAGCGACATGGCGGTATTTGTCAACGGTGCAGCCGGTGATATCAGCACCCGCTTTACCCGCAGGGAATCTTCCTTTGCGGAATGTGCGCGCATGAGCCGTATCGTGGCAGAACAGATCCGGAATGTGATTTGTGAGGTACCCTTCACCCGTCCGGAGCCGCTTTACGGTATTCATACAACCGTGACCCTCCGGGCGCGGCAGGTGGAAACTCCTGAGAATGCTCAGAAGCGGTTGGAAAAACTGACCGCTCAGTGGAAAGCGGCAGAAGCGGAGGGTGCAGACCCGGCAACTGTCCGCACGTTGAAATCCTACGCGGAAGGTGCTGGACTGAATCTGCAGTTTTCCAAAACCATGGGAGACCTCCGGCAGCTGCATCTGCCGGTGACGGTCTTCCGGTTCTGCGGCTTGGATTTTGCAACGGTTCCGGGTGAGCTGTTTTCTGCACTGCAGCCGGAGCATATTTCCATCATCGGTTATGCCAACGGCTACTACCGATATATCGGCGGGGAAGCTGCCTATGAAGCAAATTACTATGAAGCACTGGCTGCTATCATCGCCCGGGGCGAGGGAGAGCGGCTGGTGCACGAGATTGAAAAACTGCGGCAGCAGTTGAATGAACATCATTGAACGGAGGTGCATTTTTGGAAACAGCAGTACGTTACTTTGCGCATGCACAAAACAAGCTGCAGCAAGTGTTGGCGCATGAAATGCCCAATATCAAGATTGCCGCAGATTATGTGAGCGAAAGCTGCAAAAACGGGGGAAAGTTCTACGTTTTCGGCTCCGGCCATTCCCATATGATTGCAGAAGAACTCTATCTGCGCGCCGGTGGTCTGGCGCTGGTTCACGGCATTTTGCCGCCGGAGCTGATGCTCCATGAAATGGCCAACAAAAGCACTTATCTGGAACGTGTAGAAGGCTATTCTCAGGCGCTTGTGGAATTGTACCGGGTAGAAGCGAAGGACACCGTTATGGTCATCTCTAATTCCGGACGAAATGCCGTTCCGGTGGAAATGTGCCTTGCAGCCAAGGCCAAGGGCGCAAGGGTCATTGCCATGACCAGCATGCAGCACTCGGCAAACTGTACGTCCCGTCACAGCTCCGGCAAGAAAATGTATGAGATTGCCGATGTGACCATCGATAACTGGGGTGAACCGGGTGATGCAGCCTTCCCCATCGAAGGACTGGACACCTGCATCGGCCCTACTTCCAGTATTACAGGCATCACCATCGCACAGGCACTGGTCTGCCAGGTGGTGGACAATCTGGTGAGGGCAGGTATTGAGCCGCCGGTGTTCAAGAGTTCCAATGTGGACGGCGGTGATGAACACAACAACCGGATGTTCGACAAATATTACGGCTATTGGAAATAAAAACGCAACGGGTGTTCCTGGCCCATGAATGTGATCAAATCCTGGAAGGTCAGAACTGCCAAGGGTAAAAGTCTGCCGTTTCTGCTGCTGATCTTAGGTGGTTATGTCTTACAGTCTTTCCTTAGATTATCCCCACCACCCAGCACATTCTGGAAAGCGATCCCTTGCTGACCGTCAACATCTACCCGAACCTGTCTAAGAAATTACCCCCGTATGCGGGAAGTACCACATTTATTAAGGCAGGCAATACCACACTTTTACAGCTTCGTCCCCGGTTCCAAAACCGGGGATTTTTTATGTCCTGCGGGGGTAAAACAATTTCAAGGGACAAAAGCAGCTATTTCCTCAGTCAAGTATCCAGGGCTATCGATTAGTTAGAGGGGAATCTTCCGCCAAAGGAGGACTGTGAAGATACCAGCACATTGGTAACTTCTCCCTTGCCGTTCATGGTAATGGTTACGAAGGTACCGGGGACAAGATCCTCCATACTGCCGGAGGCCTTACCGCCATCTATTTCGACAGAGATATGGGCATTCGCAATGTCCACATCTTTTGTTTCCATGTCTTCTCCAAAATTGCCGAAGCCAGGACGCATACCACCGTTCTCGCCACCGAAGTCTGGCATCTCACCATCCTCCGGCATGGTCATGCCTTCGGGCGGTTCCATTCCCTCGGGCATTTCGCCCTCTCCCCACTGAGGGAAGTTTCCACCTTCCGGCAGCGTTCCGTCAAACGTATCCGGATTGAATCCGCCAAAGCCCTCCTGCATTTCGGGTCTTTCTCCTTCTGCAAAATCCTTACCACCCATATTGCTGGTATCCATCTCCATCAGGGAGATCACTGTACCGTCCACAGAAACCACCATCCCGGTATGGGTTGTTTCTTCTCCTGCACCGCAAGCTCCCAAGGATATTGCCATTACAAAAGCAACTAAAATTGCCACTATTTTCTGTTTCATAATAAAACCTCCAAACGCTCCTATTGCGGTGCCGGATTTCCGGCACCGCTTTTTGTTTAGCCGAACATAAATCCACCGCCGCCAAAGTCAGGCGTGAAGGAAATCTCCAGCGTATCGTAATATGCGTAATAATAGGTCTGTCCGTTGGAAAGACCTTCCAGAATCTCCACGGTTTCACCGTCGGAGCAGCCAATCTTCACTGCCACAGGATTCAGCAGTGTTTCGGTTTCTTCGTCATAGGCGGTATACACAATGGTTTCATTTCCCTGTTCCACAAGTGCATCAGCTGGGATCGTCAGCACATCATTGACTGTAGACAGCACAATGGTAGCTGTGGCATTCATGCCGGAAAGCATATTCTCGGCCCGATCCATAGTCAGTTCCACGGTGTACTTGCTGTTGCCGCCGTTGTTTGTACCGGTGTTGCCGATTTCTGTGATGATTGCGGTGTACTTCTCACCGCCCAGCGCGTCAATCTTGACCTCGGCAGTCATACCAAGATACAGAGCATTCATATCCAGTTCGTCAACAGTAATATCCAGTGTAATCGTACTCTGCGGAGTAACTGCAGCAACCTGCGTCATTTCCAGGCTGTAAGGCTCAAAGGCAGGCTCCTGCTGCATCATTCCTCCACCCCAACTGCCGCCAGAAGGGAAGCTGCCGCCGGAACCGGATGGCGTATTGGGCTGGGTAGGTGTAGTAGGTTGGGTGGGAGTTGTGGGCTGTGTAGGCGTGTCGGACTGTCCGCCGGATGCAGGGGGCTGCAGCTTTTTAAAGTCCACCAGAGTTCCATCCTGCTTTACAATGAGCAGCAAATAGTCATTTACTGCGGGAGCAGACACCGTAAGCTGACTCATGCTGTAGGTTTTTTCCTGCGTCAATTCATTGACATCCACGGGGGGCAAACCTTCCAGATCGGTGATCGTGTAGGGCGTCTGCATCACTTTCATGTCACCATTTGCAATCTCTGTTACCTGTGCAATATAACGCAGATAGCTTTCTTCATTTTCGGTTCCACTGCCGTCACCTTGCTCACCACCAGTCTGATCACCGCCGGTCTGATCACCGCCGGTCTGGTCGCCGCCCGTTTGGTCACCGCCAGTTTGGTCACCGCCGGTCTGATCTCCGCCGGGCTGCTCACCGCCGGGCTGCTCACCGCCGGTCTGATCTCCGCCGGGCTGGTCACCGCCAGTCTGGTCACCGCCAGTTTGGTCACCGTCGGGCTGGTCACCGCCAGTCTGGTCACCGCCGGGCTGATTACCGTCAGTCTGGTCACCACCGCTCTGACCGCCGTCCTGCTCGTTATCGTTTTGGCCGCCTTCATCTTCAGAAAGTTCAGAAAGCAGTGCTAAAAATCCATTTCTGTTTTCGCTCTCTGTGGCTGTCTGCTGCACGGAAGCATTGTTTCCATCGAGTACAACAAACCACTGCACTTTCTCCTCATCACCTACAATCAGCAGAATGTCTCCGGCTTCGGCATTTCCAGCCTTCTGAAGAAGTCTGTTTTCGTTCTGCGTGTAAATGGTGGTATCACCGCTGTAATTCCATGCTTCCGTCATGGCAGAAATATCCGCCGGTACAGAGGAAAGTTCGGTAAGATCCGAAATATCCATCTGCTGCGGTGCCACCAGCAGCTCCATACCATCTTCGGTTACTTCTGCCACTTTCGCCGCATAAGCGATGTACCCATCGTATGTCTTTTTGCTGAAGAGGGACAGCAGCTTTACCGTCCAGCTCTCGCCGTTCCCGGAAAGCAGATATGCGCCATCCTCATCGACACCGGATACGATGCCATCACAAGGTGCGGTGATGGTTTCCGTTTGATACATCTTAAACAGATCCAACATCAGGTCTTCATATTCCTGCCGTTGACCGATCAGCTGACGATAGGTTGCAGAATAACCTACATCACTTAAGACCATCAATGTCTTTCCTGCACTAAGCCTATCGCCAACACTTACCTTGATGCTGTCTACCGTGCCTGCGTAGGCGGTTGCGTTCCAAGGGCTGTAAATATACAGTTCTCCGGAACCAACAGTCGTTCCGTCCTCGGCAGTTACCTGCACCTGATCATCTACGGCATAGCCATCGTCTTCCAGGGTAACTGTCATTTCGCCTGCTAAGTTCTTGGTAATCTTACCGGAAACTGCGGTGCCATCAGAAAGGGTCACAGTGACCGATGTACCGGCCGCAAGGGTGGATTCTGTTTCCAAATCCACTGCCATCAGGCCATCCAGACTGAGTACCGCCAGAGCGCCGTGCTCCAGCATCACACTCTGTACAGAATCCCCTTCTTCAGCATACAGGAGCTTGACCGTGCCGCCAGCCAGAGCATTCACCTTTTCGGTGGTACTGACATCCCTGGCATCCTCAATCTCTTCAGACAGATATTCCAATGTTTCCTGCACCTGGGAGATGGCAACCATAACCGTCACCCGGTCTACCGCAGCGATGGGGATTCCCTCCGTCACCGTTTGACCGTTGGAAACGAGAAACTCTGTCAGCTTTACAGCAGAGGGTACAGAAACGGTAACCGCATCCTCCTCCGCCAAAGTGCCGCCACCGATTAGCTCGGTGTTGATACTACCAGTAGAAACAGTATTGGAGAGGATGCTTGCTTTGGGGCCGTCCTCTTTATCGTCCTGCTTTGCGATCAGAGGCATTGCTGCCAGCAGCATAACCACGGCAAACACGCAGATAAGTGAAATGATACGCTTGATATTCTTTTTTCTTGCTTTATCCATGCTTTAACCTCCGTAATGCAAGGCATCGATGGGCTTCATTTTAGCAGCCTTATTGGCAGGATACAGGCCGAAGACCACGCCGATGACAAAGCAGAATACAACTGCAATCAGCACCACACCGCCATCCAGGGAGAAGGTCATATCCAGGCTGGCAACGACGGTGGATACGGTCTGCAGAATCGCCCAGCTCAGGAAAATACCCAGACAGCAGCCCAGCATACACAGAACAACCGCTTCCATCAGGAACTGGCTGAGGATCGTGCCGCGGCTGGCGCCAATGGCCTTGCGGATGCCGATCTCACGGGTACGCTCGGTAACGGTGACCAGCATGATGTTCATGATACCGATGCCGCCGACCACCAGGGAGATGGCAGCAATGCCGCCCAGCAGGATGGTCAGAATGGAAGTAATGGAACTCATGGTATCCTCCAGAACACTCTGGGAAGATACGGTGAAAGCCTCATCATCGTCTTCAAAGCGTTCCATCAGCAGTGCAGTCATAGCCGCTTCTACAGTTTCCATGGTTCCGTCCTCGGGAGCGCTGACATAGAAAGAAGTAACGTCACTTGTCAGACTGTCAGAAAGACGAAGCAGGCTGGTATAGGGCAGATATACTGCCAAAGAGCCGGAGGTCATCATACTGGTCAGGCTGTCCTCATTATCGGACAGCACGCCCACGATGGTGTACTCCACACCGTTCAGACTAATTGCCTGATCCACGCAGTCCACATAGCCGATCAGCTCGGTAGCTGCAGTCTCATTGATGACACAGACATAGGTGTGGTTTTCCACATCGGAGGTCTTCAGCCAGCGACCCATAGCAAGCTGCATGCCCTGCACCTCGTAAAAGGCAGGGGTCGCGCCGTAGACAGTCACATCACCACTTTCCGCATCACCCTTTGCAGTCACACTGCTGCTGACAAAGGGCGCAACCAAACCGATGCCATCTTCTTCCATATAGCCGTTTACTGTATCCAGATCCAGGGGCATACCCTTATCATCGGAAATGCTGACGGTCAGCATACTGGTGCCAAGCCCGGACACCGCATCGGTAACGGAACTGGTAGCGCCGTTGACCAGACTGACCAAAACCACCAGTGCCATAACACCGATGATGATGCCCAGCATGGTGAGCGCCGCACGCATTTTGTTGGAGCTGATGGAGCGCAGCGCCATTTTGAATGAAATAATCACAGCGTCACCTCCGTAATCTGTCCGTCCAGAATGTGAATGGAGCGTTCTGCCTGTTTTGCCACATCACCGTCATGGGTAATCAGCACGATGGTGTTGCCCTGCCGGTGCAGTTCATGGAAAATATCAATAATTTCCTGGCTGGTTTTGGAATCCAACGCACCGGTGGGTTCGTCTGCCAAAATCAGTTTGGGATTGGTGACAATGGCACGGGCGATGGCCACACGCTGCTGCTGACCGCCGGACAGCTCTGTGGGCAGGTGCCTGGCGCGGTTGGCAAGACCCACCCGCTCCAGAGCAGCCTTTACACGGGTCTGCCGCTCACTCCGGGGTACCTTCTGATAGATGAGGGGAAGTTCCACGTTCTCCCAGGCCGTGAGCTTGGGGATCAGATTGAACTGCTGGAACACAAAGCCGATCTTCTGATTGCGGATTCTCGCCAGTTCATTTTCGGTGTAAGCTTCGATGGGGAGATTATCCAGCTTGTAGCTGCCGGCATCCGCAATATCCAGACAGCCGATAATATTCATCAGTGTGGACTTACCGCTGCCGGAGGGGCCGATAATACTGACAAATTCCTTCGGATAAATGTGCAGTGTGGCATGATCCAGTGCGCGAACCCGTTCGTCGCCCACCAGATACACCTTGCACAAATCTTTAATATCGATCATACTCAGCCTCCAAAGCCGCCAGGGAAGTTGCCGCTGCCGCCGGGCCGGTTGCCTCCACCGCTGGGCCGGTTGTTTCCACCGCTGGGCATGTTGCCAAAGTCAGGCATCTGTCCTCCGTTGCTGCCGGGGAAGCCGCCGGAATTACCGCTGGACATATTGCCAAAACCTCCGGGCATATTGCCGAAGCTGAATCCGGATTCCTGTTCGGTATAGTAAACCGTGTCGCCCACGTTCAGGCCGGACTTGATCTCCACATAGGTACTGTTTTCCAGACCGGTAACCACATCCACCTTACCACCATATTCCTGATATTCCTCGTTGTAGCTGGTGTAAACATAAGCACCGTCGCTGGTCTTGTGCAGCGCTTCAATGGGAATAAGAATGGCATCGTCCACACCTTCGATCCGCACACTGACACTGGCGGTCATGCCAGAGAGCATACCGGGTACCTTCTCTACCTCGATCACAGCGGAATAGGTGCCGGAAGAAGAACTGGTGCGGTTGATCTCAGTTAAGGTGCCTGCAAAGGATTCGTCCTCACTGACAGATTTGACCGTAACCGTAACAGTTTGTCCCAATTCCAGAGAGAGAATATCAGATTCGTCCACATTGATGGTTACGGACATCTTCTCGTCCGCAGACAACGTAGCCACCGCCGTGGCAGTATCTTCCGCCTCGGTATCTTCTGAATAATCCACACTGTAAACACTGCCATCCATTTTTGCCAGAACAGCGCCATCCCGCTGGATGGTCAGCAGTTCCAAAAGGGTTTCTTCCAAATCTGCACGATCACGGAGCAGAGAGTTATAATTTGCGCTGTAGCCTGTATCTTGAAGGGTGAAGAGTTTAGTGGTATCGGACACCTTATCGTTCTCATCCACCTTCACGCTGGCAATGGTGCCTGCGTAGCCGGTTACCCGGAGTGCGCTGTGGATGTAGAGATTGCCGGTACCCACCTGAGTGCCCTCACTATTCAGCACGGTAACTGCTTCATCATATTTCGGGCCGTTATCCGTCGTAAGGATGGTGGCCTTACCGCCTACTTGGGATTCTACCGTACCGGTGATTTCTTCCTCGTCGGAGAGTTTGACCGTTACAGCGTCGCCTGCTTTGAGCGTATCGCTCTCAATGTCCACGGCCATATAACCGTCCAAAGAGATCAGTGCCAGTGCACCATGCTCATACATCACATCCGCGACGGATGCTTCTGCTTCGCCAAAGATCGCTTTGACCCGGCCGGTGGCCCCGGCATAGATGGTAGTGCTTGCTGCATCGTCTTCGGCATCACTGATCTCGGCATCCAGTTCTTCGATCTGCACCTGAAGATCTGCCATTGCGCTGATGACAGATGCCATATCCACAGTAGCCAAAATGTCACCGGTGGTGATTGCCTGATTCCGCTTCACCTTGACCTCTGTGATCTCCACGCCCTCCGGGACGGTGATGGACTCCAGATCCACATCCGTCAGGCTTCCGGAACCGGAAACCACAGTGCTGATGGAACCGGTGGTTACCTCATAGGAAAGCACTTCGCCCTGGGAAGATGCAAACTGTTCCCGAACCCGCCGCTGTAGGAAGCTGACACCCACCGCAGCAATAATCGCAAGAACCAGTACGATGGACACCACCGTAATGATGATCTTGCGTCTTTTTCTTTTCTTGTTTTTGCCCAGCGTTTCAAACAGGGCATCGTCCCTCTGCAAATCGGGCATATCCGCTTGCTTGTCCTTTTTCGCCATTGAAAAGCTCCTTTCGTGGGTTGCTAAAAAATGATTACCCCATCAGTTTACTGATATAACCTTGTGTGTAACTGAAAAAAGCGAAAGGTATCTGTAAATAATTCTTGAACAAAAAGAAAACTGTGCATTTGCTCACATAAATGCACAGGTTTCACCGTATTCAACTCAGAGGTAACTGAACGAAGAAAATATTGTGTCCATCCTTGCTTTCTGCCCAGATTTTTCCTTTATGGGCAGCCACAATAGACTCCGCGATAGATAATCCTAAACCATAGCTGCCATTCATCGCTCTTGCGGCATCTCCCCGGTAGAACCGTTTGAAGATATTTTTCAGATCCTCATTTGGGATCGGCTCACCGGGACTTGACACAGACAGCACGCAGTTTCTGCCGGTGCTTGCTAAATCTACACTAACCATCCCATTGGGTGTAGCGTATTTCAGCGCATTGTCCAGCAGTACATCCATTACCTGATACAGATGCTGCTCACTGCCGTAAATGGATATTCCATCAGAAATCGCACAGCGCAGACCCATTCCTTTTTCTTCATAGAGAAGCTGGACGCTGAGTACCGCATCGCTGATGAGCTCACTTAGATCCAAGGTTGCAAAATTCATTTTTACTGTGCCGTTGTCCACCCGCGCCATTTCCAGCATATTCTCTACAAGGCTGCGCATTTGGTATGTGGTGGACAGGATGTTCTCGGAGAACTTCTTTTTATCGTCCTCCGAAGTTTCCTCACTGCGCATCAGCTCCGCATTTGCCATTATCACAGCAAGGGGTGTTTTCAGTTCATGGGATGCGTCCGCCACAAACTGCCGCTGCTGATCCCAAGCCTTTGCCACCGGCTTGATGACCCATCTGGAGAGCAGGATGCTGATACCCAAGAATATCAGCATGGCTGCGAAGAAAATCACCAAACTGCCGTACATCATACTTCTCAGGGTAGCTTTTTCCGTTGCCGTATCCGCAAACACGATGGAAAGGCCGACTGGCGACATCGTTTTCAAATACCGCAGATCATATTCCTTTAGTTCGCCGGATTCCTGATCTGTGTTCAGGACGAGATTTACGATCTGCTGCAAATACTCCCGGTCGGTCAAATCAAAGTATCCGCCACTGGCAGTGATCAATTCACCCCGGCTGCTGATTTGCACTGTAAAGAATGGAAGCCGTACTTCATCGTTAGAAGGCTTGCCCAAAATTCCTTGCTGGAAAGGGCTTGAGGCAATGGTGCGCATCATGCTGACGCTCTGCATCTCCATACTGGCTCCGGTAAAGTGAATCACCACTCCCAAAATGCCGCCGACCATCAGCATGGCGATTGCCATCACTATGCAGACAAATTTAATCCGCAGTTTTTTGATCAAGCGTCTTTCACCTCCAGATGGTAGCCAAGGCCTCGGATAGAAACGATCTTTACATCAGAGCCGATACTGCTGAGCCGTTTGCGTAAAATTGCCACATAGACCTCCACATAGTTCTCCACCGCATTGGATTCCAGTCCCCAGATATGGGAGAGGATCGCGGATTTGGACAAATTGCGCTTTCCCGCCTGCAGAAGCAGACGCATCACATCAAATTCCTTGGCAGACAAACGGACTGTTTTTCCTTCGCACATCAGCATACTTGTTCCAAGATCCAGCGCCGTATTGCCGAACACCATCTCATTGACCTGCCCGGCCTGCCGGCGAAGCAGTGCGTTGATGCTGGCAAGCAGCTCTCCGGAATCAAAGGGTTTGGTTAAGTAATAGTCCGCACCAGCATTCAGTCCGGCGATCCGGTCGGCTACATCGGATCTGGCTGTGAGCATAAGGATCGGTGTATTGCAGCGGTTCATCCGTACCTGCCGTGCCACCTCGTAACCGTCCATCTTGGGCATCATCACATCCAAAATCAGCAGATCATAAATACCAAGCTCCGCATATTCTTTTCCGGTTTCGCCGTCATAAACGCACTCCACCTGAAAGCCTTTCCGCTCCAGCATCTCTTTAATAGAATCTGCCAGCAGTTTTTCGTCTTCAATCACTAAAATCTTCATTGTGACACCCTCCTGTAAGCTGTGGGAAGTCCAACACCGACAGCCCCGCAGCTTGACTATTTGCCATTATAATAATACGGTCTTTACCTTAAGGAAAGCTGAAGAAAGCGAAGTTTACAGTTATTTTACAGGTAATCGCAGTTTCTTCAGCCATGCTTAAGACATGGGTGTTATCTTCGAAGCAAACCCGAAAAGGAGACAAAAGCTATGAGCGTATACGATAATCCCAACAAACTACCGCGGGAAGATGGGCAATATGAAGTGATATCCAATCCCGGAAATCTCCATCAAAATGATCCTTACACCTACTATGCGGGCACGCCCAACACGCCTTCTGAATATCGGTATGTTCCGGAACCTAAAAAGAAAAAGAAGCAACCTTGGCTGCTGACCATTATTCTTGTACTGTGCTGCTCTCTGCTCAGTGGCGCTATGGGTGTGGGCGGTGTGCTGCTGATGCAGCACCTTCAGGCTGAAGAAGCACCCGAAATCCCGGAGCAGGATATTTCCTATATCATGCAGGGAGTTCGGGAAAACTCTGTCATTGAAATGGTAAAAGTGGAAACCGGAAAACTGATGACCCCGGCGGAGGTTTATGCTGCCAATGTTAATTCCACCGTGGGTATCACCACTTCTGTAACCACTAACTTCTGGGGATATCAGTCCACCTCCGCCGCATCCGGCTCTGGCTTCATTATTTCCGATGACGGCTATATTCTGACCAATTTCCATGTAATCGAGGATTCCAGCAGCATTTCCGTGTCTATGTACAACGGAGAGAGCTACGATGCTACCTTGATCGGCTACGACGAAAGCAACGATATTGCTGTTTTGAAGATTGAAGCAGAGGGACTGGCGCCTGTCATTTTGGGCGATTCCAACAATCTGAATGTAGGTGACAGCGTGGTTGCCATCGGCAATCCTCTGGGAGAGCTGACCTTCACGCTGACCTCCGGCGCCATCAGCGCCAAGGATCGTGAGGTAACGCTTTCTGGTAATATGACCATGAATCTGCTACAAACTGACTGCGCCATCAATTCTGGCAACTCCGGCGGTGCGCTGTTTAATCTGTACGGCGAGGTCATCGGCGTAACCAATGCCAAGTATTCCACCTCCTCCAGCAGCAGTGCGTCCATTGATAACATCGGATTTGCAATTCCCATCAACTCCATTATGAATATTGTGGAATCCATCATCGAGAGGGGCTACATTTCCAAGCCGTATATTGGCATCAGCGTCCTGGATGTTTCCGCAGAAACCCAGCAGTACGGTATTCCCGCTGGTGCAGCCGTTCAGTCTGTTGCTGAGAACGGCCCTGCTGCCCAGGCTGGTCTGCAAAGGGGCGATGTGATCACCGCCGTGGACGGTAAAGCTATGGCCAGCACTGAATTGGTCAGTTTTGTGAGTTCCGCTTCCGTGGGTCAGCAGATTGTGTTCTCTATCTACCGTCAGGGGGAAACACTGGAGATCACCGTGGATGTGGGCGAACAGATCCAATCCGCATTGGAACAGGAGCAGAAACAGCAACAGCAACAGACCCCGCAAGGCTATCCCGGCAACTTCCCCTGGGGCAGACCTTAAAGTCAGAAGAAGCAGGCAACGGTACAGATCATTCCCACCACCCAGCACATTCTGGAGAGTTACCCGATTCTGAGTCCGGCTGAGAAAAACAGGCTCTGGAAGCTGGTCATGAAAAAGGCTACTGTATATCGCTCTCAGGACGATAAGCTGACAGTAAATATCTACCCCAATCTGCCTAAGTAAATCCCCTCAATATGCGGGAAGTACCACATTTATTAAGGCGGGCAATACCACACTTTTTAGAAAAACATCGGTTTTTCTATCGACGAAAGCCCTCTCTCATGGTATAATGGTCTAACATTTCCATGGGAGGGGGCTTGTACCATGTCTGAACAATCGAAGAAGATACCATGTTGTACGGGTCTGCTGGCCCATGTGGACGCAGGCAAGACCACACTTTCAGAAGCACTGCTCTATACTTCCGGCAGCAGACGGACGCTGGGGCGGGTGGATCACAGGGATGCCGCACTGGATACCCACGAGCTGGAACGGGCACGCGGCATTACCATTTTCTCCAAACAGGCGCGGCTTTCCACCGCAAATCTGGAGGTTACACTGGTGGACACCCCCGGCCATGTGGATTTTTCCGCAGAAGCTGAGCGCACCCTGCAGATTCTTGACTGCGCCGTGCTGGTGATTTCCGGTACCGATGGTATTCAGGCACACACTGTCACCCTCTGGCATCTTCTGGAGCGCTACAAGGTTCCCACATTCCTGTTCATCAACAAGATGGATCTACCGGGCATGGAAAAAGAAAAGCTCCTGACCCAGCTGCAGCAGGAATTATCTCCCGGCTGCGTGGATTTCGGCATGGATTTCGAAGCAATCGCGGAAGCCGCCGCCATGTGCGACGAAGCACTGCTGGAAAGCTATCTCGAAACCGGCACAGTGACGAACGGCAATCTGCAGGGACTGATCGCAGGCCGGAAGCTCTTCCCCTGCTGCTTCGGTGCTGCCCTGAAGCTGGACGGCGTGACGGAATTGTTGCAGATTCTTGACACCTACGCACCCGCAGGCAGCCATGCAGCGGATTTTGGTGCGCGGGTATATAAAATCTCCCGTGACCCGCAGGGTGCGCGGCTGACTTGGCTGCGCGTCACCGGTGGAACGTTGAAAGTACGGGATTCTATACGTTATGTAAGCCAAAAAAGTGAATCCTGTGAGGAAAAGGTGTTGCAGATCCGCCTGTATTCCGCCGATAAATTCACCACCGCAGAAGAAGTTCCCGCAGGAACTCTCTGCGCCGTGACAGGTCTTTCTGGCACCTTTGCCGGTCAGGGACTGGGCGCAGAGCCTGCGGGTACACCGCCGGTGCTGGAGCCGGTTATGACCTACCGCATCGAACTGCCCAAGGGCTGCGATCCCATGACGGTACTGCCCAAGCTGCGCCTTCTGGAAGAGGAAGACCCCCAGCTACATATCCTCTGGGAGGGCGGCAATATCCATGTGCAGATCATGGGCAGGGTGCAGCTTGAAATTTTCCGCAATCTGGTGGCGCAGCGTTTCGGACTGGACATCGCACTGGATGCCGGCCGCATTTTCTACAAGGAGACCATTGCAAGCACCGTGGAGGGCGTTGGTCATTTCGAGCCCCTGCGCCATTATGCGGAGGTGCATCTGCTTTTAGAGCCCCTGCCTCAGGGCACGGGACTGGTATTTGATTCTGTCTGTTCTACGGACGTGCTGGAAGCGCCTTACCAGAGCCTGATTATGGGGCACCTGAGTGAAAAGCAGCACAGGGGCGTGCTGACTGGCGCGCCCATCACGGATATGAAGATCACCCTGCTGGTGGGCAAGGCACATCTGAAGCACACCGAGGGCGGCGACATGCGGCAGGCAACCTACCGCGCCGTCCGCCAGGGGCTGATGCAGGCAAAATCCGTGCTTCTGGAGCCGTGGTACGATTTTGCCCTGACATTGCCCACACCGGCTGTGGGACGTGCCATCACGGATATCCGCGCCATGGGCGGTGATTTTGAATCCCCGGAATCTTCCGGCAATATTTCTACCCTGAAAGGTCAGCTCCCCGCCTCCGAGCTGGGAGATTATGCCGACGTGGTGGCCTCCTACACACAGGGTCAGGGGCGGTTGCAAATTGCCTTGCGGGGCTATGCGCCCTGCCATAATACGGAAGCGGTGGTGGAGGCTGCCGCCTACGATCCCGTGGCAGACCTTGAGAATACACCCGATTCCGTTTTCTGCGCCCACGGCGCGGGCTTTAACGTCCGCTGGGATGAGGTCAAAAACTACATGCACCTGGAGAGCGGACTAAAGGAAGAAAAACAGCCCCAGCTCATCACCCGCAATATGCGTCTGGATGACAAGGAGCTGGAGGCCATTATGGAGCGGGAATTCGGTCCTGTGAAACGCCCCCTGTACCGCGCCCCCGTCAACCGCCCCGCCACGGAGGAGGTAACCATCCGCACACCCAAGCGAAAGGCCATCATCGTGGACGGCTACAATATTATTTTTGCATGGGACGATCTGGCCGTACTGGCAAAGGACGATCTGGAAGCAGCCCGCAGGAAGCTGTGCGACATGCTTTCCAACTATGCAGGGTTCAAAAAATGCTACCTGGTGGTGGTTTTTGACGGCTGGAAGGTCAAGGGCAATATGGGCGAAAAGACACAGCACCACAACATTCAGGTGGTCTACACCCGCGAGGGCGAAACGGGCGATGCCTACATTGAAGGCCTGGTCACCAGGATTGGAAGCAACTACGCCGTCCGCGTGGCAACCTCCGATGCGCTTGTTCAGCTTTCCTCCTTCCGCACCGGTGTACTGCGCATGTCCGCCCGGGAACTGCGGGAGGAGCTGGATGCCGCAAATCAGGAAATGCAGCAGCACTTTAACAAAAAGTAAGAATTTCCAAAGAAAGTTCTTCCATTTTTTCCGGTTTTCCTGTAAAATATTTTTATATTCATTCAGGAGGTATCTTTATGAGCCATCATCACCATACCCCCCATCCCGTCAACCCCGAGGTTCAGGCAAAGCTGGACAAAATCGCCAAGCGTGACCATGCCGTAGATCACATTTTCCGCCGCGCCCTGCATTTTATCGAGCGTGTGATTGCTGTGATCACCATTGTGGCGCTGCTGACCGCGCTGGCACTGGAAATCTATAAGATGTTCACCGTGGCAGGTTATTTTGAAGACACCCATAACATCCTCCACAACCTGCTGACCATCGTGGTCGGTCTGGAGTTCGTGCGCATGCTCATCGATACCACCCCGGCCAACATTCTGGAAGTGCTGACCGTGGCAATCACCCGCCATGTGGTACTGACCCATGAAGATCCTTTATCCAATCTGGCATCCGTGGCCTGCATTGCAGGACTTTTCGCCATCCGCCGTTACCTGATCCGCCGCAGCGAGCTGAAAGAGGAAATGGTCGAAGTGGAATAATTCCAAAGTTTATGCCCCGTCCTCCCGGACGGGGCATTCAGATTGGAAAAACATCTATCATTTCGCATGATCTTCGATAGAATTCGTAGGGGCGGCGACCCGCCGCCCGCTTTTATTCATATATGTTGTATTGTTCTAAAAAAATGAAACAACCCTTCTGTTTTTACACACAAAAATCATGAACACTTCGGGCGGCTAATCGCCGCCCCTACAGGCTCACCAGAAGATTCCCGTTTTTCGACACATTTCATGCCCCGTCCGGGAGGACGGGGCATTGTTCTATATTTCTTATTCCCGCTCGGACAGCAGGCTCATGAGGTGGGTTCTGCCCACAGCATGGACGGAAATTGCCGTACCGAAGAGGTAGCAGCCCAGATACACACCGATGATCTGCAGGTGCACCAGCCAGTCCGGCACGCTGACATAGAGAACCGCCAGCGCAAGGGCGCAGCCCAGCATGCACAGCAGGCATTGCTCCAGGAAGAAGGACAGGAATACGCGCAGCTTCGATGTGCCAAGTCCGCGCAGCACCGCAAATTCCATTCTGCGGCTGTTGATGACCAGCCAGGAGATGATGAAGCCCAGAAGCATGACCACCGCAAAGAGCACCGGGAAGAGAATCCGGCCAAAACTGATATAGCGGTTCAAGCCCTCCACTGTTTCCACAAAGGTCTGATCGCTCAGCATGATGGTGGTACGGTTGCGGGTCATTTTACCCACCTGACTGAAGCTCTGGCTCTGGAAATAATCCCGCAGCTCCTCCAGCCGGACGGCATCAGAGAGCGTGAAGACGCAGGTCTCATAGTAACTGGTCGCATACAGGAAGTAATCCCGGTCATAGGGTGTTTCAAAGGCCATGGTCAGACGGTCACCGCTAGGCTTCATATCCTCCTGCCCAAAGACCCAGTCCGGGCTGGACCAGAAGCCAAGAGGCACATAGATGTTGCTGCGGCCACCCACCTGGGGGAAGCTGCCCACAACGGTCAGCTGCACGTAAATGTCGCCCTCCCAGGTCTGATGCTCATAGGTCATCATAACCGTCAGTTCATCGCCCAGTTCCAGACCCCGCCGCTCCATCAGCGTCTGGCTGACAATGCAGGGATACCGCATGGGCTCATTTTCCGGCTTCAGCAGCTTGCCGCCCTGGAAATAAGTCAGGGTGGAAGTGAAGGCATGGTAGTCCCGGCTTTCCAGGAAGCTTTCGTCCCAGCCGTCCAGCCAGGTGATCTCCGGCAGCTGGGCATGCATGAACTCCGGTGCGGCACCGAGGCCGTTCAGCGCCACCAGCTGGGGCTGCCGGCTCACCCACAGCTCCTTCCTGTATATATCATACTCATAGTCGCCGTATTCGGGAATCTCATCGGCAAACCAGTAATTCCAGCCGATGGAAACTTCCAGAGATTCCAAAAGGCCGGATTTATAGATCTTGCGGACATTTTCCTGCGCGATCTGCAAATTGGTATTCTGCCGGCCGTTGGTGCTGACGGTCTTGCCGCTGATGCGGGCATCCCGGTACAGATCATCCAGCTGCTGGCTCCAGCCGGCGGAGGTGATGGCCAGCAAGCCTAAGAGCAGCACCAGCATCAGGCTCACCAGCGGTACCACAACGGAGCGCCAGCCGCCGCGCCGTGCACTCAGGGAGGCGAACCGGAGCGCACCGCGGCCCATGGTGGAGGTGCCGCCCCGGGGCACATGGATCCGCTGCTTGCCGCGCTTGGCCACTGTCTGGCGGCGGGCCATCTGCAGGAACAGGGCGCAGAGCACCAGCGCCGCGGCAAAGACTGCCACACCTGCATACACCGCAGGCCAGCGGGGAATTTCCTGTGTAAAAGCCGTTTCTTTGACAAATCCAATAGCTGCTTCGCTGTAGCGCAGGTCGCCTTCGTACATTGCCTGTGTGATACGGGTGGCAAAATCGATGATGTAAGAAAGCCCGAAATTACCCAGTGCCGCGCCGCCTGCGGCAGCAGCACCGCAGATGACCACCGCGCCGGACAGGAGCCAGCGGCGGATCTTCCGCCGGGGCGTGCCCAGGCACACCAGCACCTGCACCGTTTCCTTCTGGCGACCCACAAACAGATAGGCAAACAGCAAAAGAACCGCAAAGGTGCTGCAGGCTGCGGCCAAGGTGATAGCCATGGCCGTGGTCTGCATGGTCTGCAAGGGCTGTGCTGCGGCGGAATAGCCCTGATCGTACAGTGTCACCCGCACATTATCCGGGCAGAGGGCGGCAATGGCATCGGCACTTTGGCGGGCGGTGCTGTTTGCCAGCACGGCACGACCCAGTGCATAACCGAAAATCTGGGTTTCGTAATTGTATTCTGCATCGGATGCCCAGACGCAGCCGTAATATTCCTCCAACTGGGTGGTAATGCCAACCACAGTCAAAGTCCTGCTTTCACTGCCGGAAGACAGATAGAACCGGTCATCCTCCGCCGAGCGCAGCACACTCAGGTCAATGGTGTCACCCAAGGCAAGCTCCAGCTGCTGGGCTATATCATAGCTTACCACGCAAGTGCCGGCTTCCCCGGTCTCCGGGAAGCGGCCCTCCTGCAGCCGCAGAACATTCTGCTGGAACACTTCCAGCGCCTCCACATCGGCACTGGTCTCAAAGCGGACATAGCGGTTGGCCTTTTCGTACATATCCGCATACTGGTAGAAAATCTCGGGAATTTCGGTGCCTGCGGTCAGCTCCAGCCAGGGTTCCGTCTCACAGCCCTCGTAGAAGGGCATCAGGGAAAAGGCATTGACCTTGCCGCCGCTGCGGGTGAAGGTACCGTGAACCAGATAACGGGATTTTTTGTTGATCTCGAGGCCGTCATAGTCTGCCATCAGGGAGATCAGCTTTTCCCCCTCGAAATCCCGGTCATAGAGGGCATCCACGCAGATGCCGGTATAGGACTGCGCCACCTTGCCGTAGCCGGTGTAAGTGCCGGTGGCTTCGTCGTAGAAATACTCGGGGGTGTACTGGTTGTAGTGGTCTTCCGGGATGCGCCAGGTTTCTTTCCCGTTGCGGAAATAACGGAAGTAGTTTCTCATTCCCGAACCACTGGCAGTATTCCGGGTGGCTCCGTATTGCACAATGCAGTTGGCGGGCAGTTCCTCTTTGGTCACGGTGGTCTGCACGACCTTTCCGTCCTCTTTCCATGCGCGAACATAACCCTCAGCAGTGTAGGTATAAAGCTCCAGCCAGCCGGTCTTTCGGCTGGAGGATTTCTGCGCCATGGCAAGGCCGGCTTCTTCCCTGATGATCACCCGCTCGGCAGGCAGGTCTTCTTCCGCAACGTCCACCAGACCCTCCACCATAAAAGGTGTCAACAGGGTGCAGACAAACACCGCCTGGTCGGGATAGGGCACTTCGCCCGACTCCCGCTTATAACCCTCCACCGCGGCCAGCACGCTGCTGTTGGTCTCCCAAAGCTGCACGCCGTCGATTTTGGAAATCGCGTCACTGTCCAGAAGTCCGGCGGCTTCCCTTGCGTGAACATCCGCCACATCCGCATCGGGATAGTCCTGACCCAGATATTCCACCAGCGCGATGGAGGTATAGCCCGCTTCCATCTGGCTCAGCAGCGCGCTGCTGTAAGCCCACGCGCCGATGCCCAGTGTCAGGGCAAGGGTCAGCACAAGGATCAAAAGTGTAAACAGCAGGCTCCGCCCTCTGGCGCGGAGCGTACTTCGGATTCCGTTTCTGATGATCATAAGCAGTCTCCTTATGCCTTCACCGCGCCGTCGCGCAGCTCCAGAACCCGGTCTGCCTTGGCGGCCAGCGCCAGATCATGGGTGACGATGACCACGCAGTAGCCGTCATTGTGCGCCAGCGACTGCAGGATGGAGAAAATATTCTCGCTGTTGGCGGTGTCCAGATTGCCGGTGGGCTCGTCCGCCAGCAGAATTTTCGTGTTCATACCCAGCGCACGGGCAATGGCCACGCGCTGCTGCTCACCGCCGGAGAGCATGGTGGGATAACGGTTCAGGCTGGATGCAGGAAGTCCCACCTTTTCGATCAGCTCCGCGGCTTTTGCCTTTGCCTTTTTCGGACGCATGCCCCGAAGCTCCATGGGGTACATGATGTTCTCTGCCACGGTCAGCAGCGGGAACAGGCGGAAATTCTGATAGATCACCGCCACGTTCTCCCGGCGGTATTTTTCCAGCTTCACCTTGTCGGTGGGCTTGCCGTTGCAAAGCACATGCCCCTTGGTAGGCAGGTCGAGACCTGCCATCAGAGAAAGCAGGGTGGTCTTGCCGCTGCCGGATTTGCCCACAATGGCGTGGACAGTTCCTTCTGTAAATTCATAATCGATGCCCTTCAGGGCTTCCACCTTCTGATATTGGGACTGGTATGTGTAGCGCACATCCTTCAGTTCAAGCACAGCCATTGTTTTTCCTCCTTTTAAACGCAAAACAGCCCTGTGCACCGGCGCAGGGCTGTAAAGTTTACAGAAATTCAGACAGAGTTACGTCCCAGACAGACAGACAGACAGACA
>JAFYLN010000077.1 GCA_017537045.1 Oscillospiraceae bacterium
GTGAAGGTCCAGAACATGGATAAGATCCTGACCATGGAATACCATCTGGGGTATATCAAACCGTACAGTGAGGTTGAACGGCTTCAGAATATGGCCGCATAAAAAAAGCGGGGAGCAGCATCTAGCTGCTCCCCTATCCTATTGATTATATTCTTGCAATCAGATTAGATCCGTTATCTTTCAGCCATTTCTTACGATCCTTATAGTCCGGCAAAATCTTGCCCACCTCGTTCCAGAATCGGTCTGAATGATTCAGTTCCTTCCGATGGCATAACTCATGGACCACGACATAATCAAGGACTTCCGGTGGCACGAGTGCCAGCAAGCAATTGAAATTCAGATTTCCCTTACTGCTGCAGCTGCCCCACCGGGTATGCTGCGCCCGAATAGCAATTTGAGTATATGTAACTCCAATGAGCGGTGCGTAAAACTGAACTCTTTCGGTAACCAATGTGCGAGCCTTCTCCCGAAGTGCCCTTAATTCTTGGTCAGTGAGCTTCTGCTGCTCTTGCGCGGTGAGATTTGAAAGGTGCTTCTCTATCCACCCAGCTTTACTCTCAACGAATCTCTTGATTTCTTCGATTCGCATTCTTTTGGGTGCACGAACGATGACTTTGCCGTCAGGTTGAATCTGGATTGATATAGTCTTCCGGTTGCTCCGGATAATGCTGTATTGTACAGTGAGTCCCATCTTACTTCATCAGCCACTGATAATCCTGACGGCAATCAACGATCCAATCTACATAAACTGTTTCGTCCTTGATCTGATACAGAACCAAATACCAGTTCTCAATATAGAGTTTATGATATTTGTTGGCTGGAATAAATGCTTCATTAAAGAAAGGATAACGCTGCGGCATCTCCTGCAAAGACCGGATTTCCGTAACCAGGCGTTCCTTCAGCTTCTTGGCTGCAGACTTATTTACCTGAGCCAGAAATCGAATATGCATACCAAGCATTTCCTTAGCTCGGTCTGAGATAATCACTCTATACTTCACAAGTTATACCTCATCCAGAATGCCATCGAGGAAGGAATCCAGCTCGTCGATAGTACAACCCTTACGACCCATAGCGCGATCTTCTTCGACTGCCAAGAGATTTTCCCGTAGCTGAAGCATCTTTTCACGACGGGTAAAGCTCTCGATATCCATTACCACCAGATCACCTTCACCGTTTTTCGTAAGGTAGACCGGCTGCATGGATTTGCGGCACAATTCCGCAATCTCATTATAGTTCTGCCGAATGGCAGCGGACGGACGAATATTCATACCAAGTCCTCCTTGTGGGCAAATTCTAATATTATTATATGCATATTGTGCTATCATGTCAACAACCTCTTTCATTACGATATTGTACTATCCTGTGACTTCTTTACTTTCGACTAATTTGAAGGTATTATATAAGCAGAAATCTAAGAAAGGAGCTTCCCTATGGCCAGACTCATTTTCCATATTGATGTGAATAGCGCGTTTCTTTCCTGGGAAGCTACCCGCAGAGTCAGTTTGGGAGAAGAAGATATCAGACTCATTCCATCTGCCATTGGCGGAGATCGGGATAAGCGCACTGGAGTCATCCTGGCCAAGTCCATTCCAGCCAAAAAATACGGCATCAAGACCGGTGAACCGGTGGCCATGGCACTTCGGAAATGCCCAGATCTATTCCTGGCAAGGCCTGACTTCCGACTCTATGAAGAATCCTCCAAGGCTTTCATGGATATCTGCCGGGAATACGCACCTGTGGTCGAGAAATACTCTATTGACGAGTGTTTCCTGGACATGTCAGGTACCCATAAGATCTATCCGGATCCAGTTGCCATTGCTCACACCATCAAGGAAAAGATCCGGGACACGCTCGGTTTTACCGTGAATGTAGGTATCGGCGATTGCAAGATCCTTGCAAAGATGGCTAGTGATTTTGAGAAACCGGATAAGGTACATACCCTATTCCGGAATGAGATTCCGCAGAAGATGTGGCCCCTCCCCGTCCGGGACCTGTTCTCTGTCGGTGCATCTACCGCAGAGAAGCTTGAGAAGGCCAGAATCCGGACCATCGGAGATCTCGCCAACACGCCCCTGGATCGAGTTCAGCGGATTGTCGGCATCAAGATGGGTAAGCAGATCCACGACTATGCCAACGGAATTGATGACTCCCCTGTCCTGGCTGCCCCTGAGGAAGCCAAGGGATACAGCATCTCAACCACCCTGGAAGAAGATGTCGTTACCACCGAACAGGCTCATAAGGTACTCCTGGCGCTGACAGACAGTGTCACAGCACGAATGCGAGCTGACAACGTCAAGGCATTCTGCGTTGCTGTGTCCATCCGATCCAACGACTTTAAGACCAGATCTCATCAGAAGAAGCTGGTGGATCCAACGGACATTTCTACGGAAGTCTATAAGCTCACAAAGCAGCTGTTCGCCGAACTTTGGGATGGACACACTCCCCTGCGGCTCATTGGTGTGGCTCTGACGGACCTTACCAAAGAAGAAACTACGCAGATGTCCCTTTTCCCGGACGAGAAGAAAGAACGCTCCAGGAAGCTGGATAAGGCCTACGATGCCATTAACAAGAAGTTCGGTGCAGCAACGATCCAAAGAGGATCAAACCTGCAATCGGAGCTTCGGGTAGGCAAAAAATACCAGGCGCAGATGGAACAGAAAAAGAAATCTGAATAAAGCATTACACCTACCCGCTCTGTTGAAAAGGAGAATGGGGTAAATCTTACAGGTTTCAGCGGACTTGCCAATTATCAGAATTTATGGTATACTTACCAAGCTGGCAGTGATCCACGATTATTGGCTTTCCTCTGCCTCATTTACATTGGCTGTTGTTGGTGTATTGTTGGTTATTGCAGACGGATCTCTATCCGCATGGTTGACCCTCCTCGCACGATTGTGCGATTTTGCAATTGCATTATTGAATTTCTTCAAGGAGGTTGACGGCATGAAAAAGGTATTGGCATTGGTGGGTAAAGGCGTAAATGGGGTGCCCTGCGCTGATCCGAGTTCCCAATGTAATTTCTGTATCGGTACATCACTTTAGCATCTTACGCCGAAGGGGTTCAAATCCCTACACCCCACCAAGCCGTCGCAGGTTTCTGCGGCGGCTCTTTTTATACATACCGTATAATCGCATAACAAAAAAAGCACCCATGCCCGGTCCAATCAGAACCAGACATGGGTGTCTTGTTTTACTTATTCATGGCTTTTTCATCCGCCACGATCTGCTCCGCACATTTCTGCGCGCTCGCGTAGGAGAAATATCTGACCCGGACATCATACTTACGCACTTCATCAATGATCTTATAGTAGTATCCGTGGCTGATGGCATTGGTCTGGATCCATACGACATCCGCTCTGCGTATCATATCGGCATTGGGAACCATGGTACGGTCAACAAACCGCACATCCGGCAGTTTCGGTCGCATTTCCCGCGACCAGGTTTCATGTCCGCCGAACACCACAATTCTGTTCTGCGTGTGGTACGGGAATGTGATCCGGCAATCCGGCTCGTTGTCCAGGTACAGGTTTTCCTGCTGATGGAACACCAGATCCCGCAAGTCAGTCAGTTCCTGCGCTGTGTTCGCTGTTTCTTGCCGCAGCAGCTCATAGCGTTTCTTCTCTTCCAGCACTTCTCTGCCTGCCTCATAGGATACTCGTTTCAGACGCTTCACTTCCGCCTGCAGCTCTGCGATTTTCGCATTCAGGACCTCGACGGAAGTATCTTCAGATACAGAAGCCTCGGGAATATCCTCACACTCATTTTCATCGATCCAGATATCCGGAGCAATCAGATTACTCTGATGCTTTGCTTCACCAAGCAGTGTCATACAATACAGAAGCGGATGGATCGTCCGCTTACCATTGATACCGCACCGGTCCAGCGTCATCAGTGCCGGCATGTAACGGTCCAAGTTACGGGGCATAATGCAGCCGGTGATTTCATACATGATGTGCGCGAGACTATACCGTCGTCTGTCTTCATCTTCCCGCACGTTGTGTTCATCATACTGAAATCTATACCAGTTTTCCAGTTCAGGCACCTTCATACGTTTCGGGAACTGGACATCCTTGGGTCCTGGCACTATGCGTCCGGTTTCCATGTCCCTGTGATGCCAGATTCCATCCGGATAATATTGATGTTTAATTCTGGGCCAGGGCAACGTTTCTGCGATGCACTGGTTCAGACTCATTCCAGGGAAATAAAGCCAGGGCAGATCCGATCCGGTATCCAGCAGATACAGAAACGCAAAGGACATTTCATACGGGTCTAAAATCTCGAAGCCTTCCCAGATCTCAATCAGCTCATCATTAAATCGGTCTGACAGACGATCCAAAGAATATGCATTGAAATTGCCGACCTCACACCAGAAAGATGTCAGTCTATAAAACAGATCTTCTCTGCGGTCTGTGAGCCTGCATTCAAAAGCCTCCATCTCGTGGGCTTCTTTAAGCAGCTTCATATACTCAGTTTCAGGCATAACAGGAATCGAGACTGATCCCTGCATATCCGTAAAGATACGTCCCTGCTCCCACCTCTGCTTGGTACCCTTTTTGATTCGCTCCAGTTTCTGGGTCATTTCCTCGGCACGGGAATCAAAATGATTTGTGTCCTTTGTTAGTTCCAACTGTTCCTGCGCAAACAGATTTCTGCTTCGGAAATAACGATCCAGGAAGTCCCAGTATTTCTCTGTATAAGTGTCTACAGCTGACTGGATCGCTTTTTGTGGGATCAGGGATAGTATTGCCTCAAACCGGTTTCTGGAAGGAACATCCTGGTGATGCTTATTCTCTACAGTATACCTGTCCATAAAGACCCTTTTGATCAGCGCATCAGAATCTTTTTTACCGGGGTTGATCCCTACACAGTCTGCATTTCTGTTCTGAATTACACTCAACATGCTGCGTAGCATGCTTTCACTGTGACACAGATCATACACAGGCGGCATTTCCAGACCAAGGATCTCCTGATCCGACGGCAGATACAAACTTGCTTCTGAGATCAGGTCCAGCTCGCGGAGCTGATCGAGAATCCAAATGGCCGCACCCAACAGTGTGAATGCGTTTTGCTCTTCGTAGTCATAAGAAGGATTGGGATATGAGTTCACCTCTACCCAGTCTTCCTCAATTGAGAATACGGTTGGTCGTTCCGGACATATGGAATCATACCGCTCTTTGATATCCTGAACTGACGCGGCAATTGTAGCGATGCGCCGCTTGAGCATCTGTGGTTCATAATCCATTCCTTCATAGACATCCGGTATCTCAACCCTATCACGGGCATAACGTTTTATCTTATCATGAAAAACGCTTCGGGCTTCTGCTTCCCAATTTATCTTCTGACCTGACTTTAGTGCAGATCCGCTGGGTTTTCTTTTCTGTTGTTTATGTTTTTTCTTCGCCATTACAATAGCTCCTTATCTGCAGGGACACATGCTATAAATGCGTTTTCACGATTATATCTGATTTCCGGAGTCGAATCAATTATCGGAATGATTAGATCAGGAAAATCAGTAAAACGCACAAAACCGATGTCCCCATACTCATTAAAAAGTGAAATTAGGTTAAATAATACCCCGAGAAAGGCCAAACATTCCCTGGTTTGCTATAGATAATACTGCTTGCGATTTAAATTAGGTGTTCAAGAACAACGCAAGCATACTGTTAACTCTTTTGATTTTGCAGGAATTTTGCAAAATGCGACATTTTACACTTGACGCTATGCTTTGCAATGCATATAATGATAGTGTCATTTTGAAGAAATCTTGCAAAATGGAGGTATTTAAGATGCTTTTGGAATTTCGCTTTGAAAACTACAAGTCCTTTCTTGAAGAAAGCAGCCTGTCAATGGTTGCCGCTCCAAAGCAGAAGGGTCTTGATTATAGCCTGATCACTGCCAAAAACAAAGGCAAGGAGATCAAAGGCCTATGCTCTTCAGTCATTTACGGTTCCAATGCTGCCGGTAAAACCACAGTCGTGGGTGCATTGGATACGTTCCGTTCCATTATTCTGCGTGGTAACATTCGTGATTCGGAAGACAGTGGCTCTCCCAACCATGCAGCATCCAATTTGTCTTTAATCCCCAATAACAATACGACTCTCGCTACACCCGTGAAATTCTTCATCGATTTTATGGTAGACAAGCTGCGGGTCCAGTATGGTCTTGAAATGGATCTGGGAGAGTTTCTTGACACTAAGTATAAGCGAAAGATTCTTTCCGAGACACTGACAGTCAACGATCACATGATTTTCGAGCGCATACACCATAGTGATACTTCTGTCTCTTTGAAAGTGGAACCCAGCAAAGATGTTGCTGCCATGTTCTCCAAGAATTCCAAAGCCGATAACGCAAGTTTCGTTATGATCGCGATCGATGGATTGGATCGTGAAGAACTATTCCTGACAGGTGGTTTTAAGCATCTGTTCTCGCAGCCACTGACTAAGCTTATCATTGACTGGATCACAAATCAGTTAATTGTCCTATACCGTGCAGATGCCGCGCATCTGGAACGCCGTATTGCAAACCCCAAAGAGAATTCCATCTATGTCTCTGAGACACTGAACAATGCAATCAACCTCTTTGGCGTCAATGCAAATCCCGTTGGCTATCGAATGGACAGCGACTCTGAAGCCAAACTTGTATCTCTGATTGATTTTAAGAATAATCAATCGATTGCTCTGCCTGCTGATATCTATGAGTCTTTCGGTACGATTCGCTTCATCAATCTCTTCCCTCTGGTCATTCGCGCACTGCAGACCGGAGCTACCTTAGTTGTGGATGAGTTTGATGCATCCATCCATCCCATTGCACTCATGAACATTTTGAATCTGTTCCACAACGATGAGATTAATGTTAAGCATGCCCAGCTGATCTTCAATACCCATAACCCCATCTTCCTTAACTCAAATCTGCTTCGCCGGGATGAGATCAAGTTCGTAGAGCGTGATCCGGACGATCACACCAGCACCTTGTTTGCTCTGTCCGACTTCGGAACTGCCGGTGAAAACGGTGTGCGGAAAAATGATGATTACCTCAAGAACTATCTTGCAAACCAGTATGGTGGAATTGCGGATGTTGACTTCTCCCCTGTCTTTGAGAAACTCAATGCAGCTGGAAATGGGGTGTGATTATGGCTAGAAACATAACACCCAGAAAGCAAACATTAACTTATTACTTCAGCGTCGAAGGTGAAACCGAAAAATGGTATCTTGATTGGCTGGAGGAACAGATTAATTTACAGGATGAAGCGAAGTTCAAAGTAAAGATTAAGGCTGAAGTTCAAAAAGACCCTGTATCCTATGCCAAGAAACTGACTGTCCAAAGAAGAACCATCGTATGGCACCTATCCGACATTGAGGGCAGCACCCAAACGCATATTCAGTCTATTGAAAATACGCTGGGCCGACTCAAAGACGCCAAGAACCTGGGTAAAGCCATCACCTACAATTGGGGCTACAGCAATTTGAGTTTCGACCTCTGGATGATTCTGCACAAGCAAAACTGTAATGCAGAGCAGACCGATGTAGGAAGATATCTCAACCACATCAACCGATCTTTCGGTGAGCAATTCGAGAGCATGAAAGAATACAAAGAAGAGGACAATTTCAAGCATTGCCTTAGAAAGCTCTCTTTGCCGGAAGTTCTTTCTGCTATCGATAGAGCGAGAACCATCATGCAGCGAAATGAAAGAGATGGCTATCCACTGACTCAGTTCAAGGGATATAAATACTACATTCACAATCCCTCACTTGTTTTGTGGCAGCCCGTCGCTCAAATTCTTAGCGATTGCGGTCTTCTCTAAATCACAAAAAGCACCTAAGCGGTACCAGGCAAAAACTGGTACCGCTTTTCATGTTGGCTACTCATAATCGGAACGTAACGATAGACCTTTATCCTTCAGTTTTGTTTCGACCTCAGCAATTGTTTTTATGCCCATATTTCTGACTTTCAGTAAATCAAATCTCGATAGTGCAGTCAGTTCTTCTAAGCTTCTCACATTGGCTCGTTTAAGACAGTTGAATGCTTTCACACTCAAATCCAACTCTTCAATGGATTGCTGGATAATGGGAATCTCCTTCGGTGGCTCTTTCTGTCGTCTCTCTACTTCTGCCAGACCGTATTTAATATACTTCAACCGTGAAGGATGTCTGATTTTTCGAATTGCCTTCTCGCTGATTTGCCGGCATCTTTCACCCTGAATACCATATCGCTGACCAATAAAGCGCATAGGTATATGATCCCGGAAAAATGAGTATAGGATATAGATTTCCCGCTCAGTCAGTGTTTCCTCCAGGACACACTTTAAGGATGCATCAAAGTCAGGAGGAATCTGATTTTTCCACTCATCGTAACCGTCCTTGAAAATACGCCGGAGAAGGTTCTCCGGCCACGGAAGTTTATGGATAGCTTGAGTGGTCATGCATTACCTCCCAAATCATTCACAACTTCTCTGGTGCTGATCTCTGTAATGTCATTCGTTACCAATTCTATCAGAAGTTCCTTGATATACGCGCTCTGCTTCTTGCGAATATCCTTAAACGCAGTCTTACCAATACTATTCATTGCCAGAAGATCCTTATCCTGCAACTGTACCAGATCTGCCATGGATTCTACTTTGTTTCTGCGTAGGCCATTGTTTACCCTAACAGAAAGCCGCAGATCTTCGATTGGAATACCATTCAGCCTCTCCAATAGACTTTTGGGTACATTCATTTCGCCTGTTTCTTCGTCGATATCTTCCCAGCGCTCTTCAATCCCCCGGTTAAATCCATCCTGGAA
>JAFYLN010000006.1 GCA_017537045.1 Oscillospiraceae bacterium
CCGGCGGATGGTCAGATCCACAAAGCCGTCACCGATGCCGCTGACGGAAATAGGGGCTTCGCCGTACTTGGGGATGGACACCTCGAAGAACTGACCGGGCTTCACATCGCCCCGGAACGCCATCCGGAAGGTGTATTCAATGTCCGTATGCTTGATGACTTCCAGAATCTCGGAAGAAAAAGGAATATAGTCGTTCCGTACCATCACTTACTTACCTCCTTCATGGCATCCCCCAGCTGATTGACACAGTGGGAGAAAGAAATGTACTCCGGACAAATGTCATCGCAACGACCGCAGCCAACACACATCTGATAGCCGTTTCGCTGCTTATAATCCAGCACCTTATGGAGCACCTTGAACCGCATCCGTTCGCCGTTGCCCTTACGGTAGCTGCCGCCGCCTGCCACATCGGTGAAGCCATCCACCATGCAGGAAGCCCAGACCCGGCGGCGTTCGCCCACCTTGGCATTCTCGGAATAGTACAGATCCTGCATGGTAAAGCAGGTGCAGGTGGGGCAGACGAAATTACAGCGACCACAGTTGATGCAGCGTTTATTGTACTGCTCCCACATAGAAGAACGGGCCACATCAGCGGTCAGATTCTCAGGAATCTGAACCATAGTCTGGTTTTCGTGAACCTGATCCGGAACCACAAAATTCCGGGAAGCCCCCAGTTCCAGGAAAAAGCGATGCCAACCGGCATCCTTACAGTTCAGCTCATAAAGGCCATCACCAACATTAACGCTCATATCATAATTCTCGGTGATGTTAGTACCCATGCTGGCGCAGAAACAACTTTCAAAGGAACGCTTGCATCCCATCAGCACAACCTTGATATTGTCCCGGATACGCTTGTAATAGTAATCCGCAGGGCCGTTGTTCAGATACATATCATCCAACCGCTTCAGAGCGTGAATGTCACAGCTGCGAAGAAAAATGATCGCACCCTTCTTCGGGGGATCTGCTTCCTTACACTGGTCTTCCGTGAAAAAGAACAGCGTCTGAGAGATGGGGGTCAGAACTTCCTTGAAGGAGTATTCTGACTTCTGGTCGAATACTACCTCCTGAAGACTGGTGATTCTTCCATAACGGATGCAGTCCACATCCGCAAAGGTGTTGCCCCCGGCATAACGCTTGGGAGCATAAATGTCATAGTGTTTCTGCTGTTCGGTGAGCCATGTGTTGAATTGCGTTTCAGTTACATGGAATCCCATAATGATCTCCTCCTGTTTCTTTTGGATTTGTTTCGCTGGATCTATATCGATTATAAAAAACAAAAATCCTGATTGATGTTGCAACTATCACACCAATCGGGATTTTTCCATATTATGATGAATTTACCAAAACGAAACGAGGTAATCATAATGAAACGCTTAATTGTACTTCTGCTGATTTGCACCCTCTTTGCAGGATGTGGGGCAACCGATTCCGAGGAACATATCGGAATTGTCTTTACTGATACAACAGGTAGAACCGTCACCGTGGATAATCCCCAGCGGGTTGGTATCTGTTCCGGAAGCCTTGCCGAGTGCTGGTTGCTGGCAGGCGGAGAAATCGCCGCCGTCACCAGAGATGCTGTCACTGAGAGAAATCTGCAGCTTTCTGATGACTGCATGGATCTCGGTTCTCTGAGGGAGCCCTCCGTTGAAGCAGTGTTGGCGGCAGATCTTGACTTTGTCATTCTGATGGAGAGTCTTCCCAATCATGTTGCCATGGCTGAAACCCTGGAGAAAATCGGCACTGCCTACGCATATTTCAATGTGGAGGATTTCAATGACTACCAGGATCTGATGAAGATCTTTACGGATATCACCGGCCGCACTGATCTGTATGAAGCCAATGTTACCAGTCTGCAGCCCCGGATCGATGCAGCAATTGAAAACGGAAAGCGTGAGGATGTTCCCACCGTACTGATCCTTCGCACCTCATCTTCAAAGGTCAAAGCACTGGACAGCAGCTTCATGGTAGGCGGTATGCTTAACGAGTTTGGATGTGTCAACATTGCAGACAGCGATGACAGCCTTCTGACGGATTTGAGTCTGGAAGCCATCGTCAATGCTGATCCCGATTATATCTTCATCTCCTGCATGGGTGACCTGGAGGAAGGACAAGCCCAGCTGGAAGCATCCCTGACCTCCAATCCCATTTGGAATACCTTGCAGGCTGTACAGAACCACCGGGTATTCTGGTTGGACAAGGAACTGTTCCACCAAAAGCCAAATGCACGATGGGGAGAAAGCTATGAAATTCTTGCAGAAATTCTTTCACAGTAAAGGCGCAATCTTTGCCATCAGCATCCTGGCTCTGATCCTGGCAATCATCGTTTCCCTGTGTGTTGGCGTGGTGATGTACACCCCGGTGCAGCTTCTGGAATTACCGGATATTCTACGTTACATTCGCTTTCCCCGTGTCATTGCTGCTGTGTTTGCAGGAGCAGGTCTGGCTGGTTCAGGCGTCATCATACAGACTCTGCTGACTAACTCCCTGGCAGGCCCCAACATTATCGGCGTCAATTCCGGTGCTGGATTCATGACTTTGATTGCGGCACTGGTATTTCCGCTGCTTCCTCAGCTTCAGCCTCTGGCGGCGTTTGTCGGAGCGTTATTCTCTGTCATGCTGATTTATTTGCTCTCTCAACGGGTAAGTACCTCTAAAATGACGATCCTGCTTTCCGGTGTTGTGCTGAACAGTTTGTTGAATGCGGCATCAGAAGCATTGTGTACCTTTTATCCCGATGTTCACATGAGCTATGCTGCTTTCCGTGTTGGCGGACTATCCACAGTGCAAACATCCGTACTCTATCCAGCTGCGGTTCTGATTACAACACTGGTTGCAATCGTTCAGTGTAAATCCAACATATTGGAACTGCTTTCCCTTGGTGATGATACCGCATTTTCCCTGGGTGTGTCCGTTAAGGAACATCGTATGCTGTTTCTTGTCTGTGCCGCCGGTATGGCCGGTGCTGCAGTCAGCTTCGCAGGACTCATTGGTTTTCTTGGTCTGATCGTCCCACATGGTGCCAGAATGTTGGTAGGAGATGAGATCAAAAAGCTGTTTCCTCTGTCCGTACTGTGGGGAAGTCTGCTGCTTTTGATATGTGATACCGTGGCAAGAACAGTTTTCGCTCCCTTCGAGCTGAGTGTAGGTATCGTTATTTCCCTGATCGGAGCGCCCGTTTTTATTCGGATGCTCCTGCAAAGAAAGGTAGGTTGAGTGATGATTGAATTGAAGAATCTTTCGGTGGGCTATGAAAAACACTGTGTGATCCCCGATATCAATCTCATTATTGAACCAGGACTGATCTATACTATTGTCGGAAAAAATGGATGCGGCAAAAGCACGCTGCTCAAAACCTGCTCCGGTCTGTTGGCACCCCAATCCGGTTCCGTATTACTCAATGGGAAGGTACTATCCGCATATCCCGCCACCAGGCGTGCAAGAGCGATCTCTTACCTTTCCCAAAGCACCGGCAGCCCCAACATCACCGTGGAGCGACTGATGGCTCATGCAAGATTTCCCCACATGAGCTATTCCAAGAAACTGCGTCCAAAGGATTTTGAAATCATCCATAACGCTCTGGCTGAAATGAACGCCGCCTGCTATGCCGACCATTCTCTCCGGGAGCTTTCCGGTGGTGAACGGCAGCGGGTATATCTTGCTATGCAGCTTGCCCAGGATACCCCGATCCTTTTGCTGGATGAACCCACTACCTATCTGGATATAGAATACCAGCTTTCGCTTATGGAGCATTTACAGAAACTGCGGGCTCAGGGTAAAACCATTATCATGGTGCTGCATGATCTTCAGCAGGCGCTGAAATA
>JAFYLN010000078.1 GCA_017537045.1 Oscillospiraceae bacterium
GCAGACCGAAGATATCCCAGGGGGGATCGTCCATGTGGATGGCCATCTTGATACCGGTCTCCTCGCAGACGGGCATCAGGGCATCCAGGAAGTACTTCAGGTTGGCCCACAGCTTCTCGTGGTCAACATCGGCATACTCCTTGAACAGGCGGTCCAGCTGAGCCATACGCTCGGGCTCCCAGCCGGGGAAGGACATGTTGTACTTCTCGGTGAAGTCCAGAATGTACTTTGCCATTGCATTGTAGTCATCCTGAATCATACCCTTTTCATAGAACAGGGCGGTGGAGCCGTCACCAACGGGATGGAACAGGTCGGAGCGGGTCCAGTCGAAGATGGGCATGAAGTTGTAGCAGATAACCTTAACACCGAACTTGCTCAGGTTACGGATGCACTGCTTGTAGTTTTCAATCAGGGCGTCGCGGGTAGGCTTGCCAATCTTGATGTCGTCATGAACGTTGACGGACTCGACGACATCGCCGTTAAAACCGTACTTATGGAGCTGCTCCATAACCTCGGCGATCTCATGTTCTTCCCAGATCTCACCGGGCATCTTGTGGTGCAGCGCCCAGACAATGCTGGTAACACCGGGAATCTGCTTGATGTAGTCCAGGGTGATGGCATCGTTGCCTTCGCCATACCAACGGAAACCCATCTGCATAGGCATAGTAAATTCCTCCAATTATTTAGTATCGTGTCGTGTCCGGCTTTACCGGACACGAAAGCTCACCCAGAAATTATAGCATAAAAACGCGGGTTCTGACAATGTGAAGCGCTAAAAATTATAAACAAAAAATATGCTCCAAATTTATGTAAGAAAACCAGCATTTCCCTGCAAATTCAACATTCAGGGAATCAAATGTTGAAATAACGGACTGCATTGTTGGAGCTGATGTCTTCGACCATCTGGCCAAGGAACTCCATGTCTGCAGGATACTCGCCGTTTTCGACCCAGGTGCCGAACAGGTCACACAGGATGCGGCGGAAGTACTCGTGGCGGGCGTAGCTCAGGAAGGAGCGGGAGTCGGTCAGCATACCGATGAAATTACCCAGAATGCCAAGGTTGGCAAGGCTGATCATCTGGTTCTGCATGCCGACCTTATTGTCGTTGAACCACCATGCGGAGCCGTGCTGGATCTTGCCGGGGATCTCGTCGGACTGGTGGCAGCCCAGCAGGGTGTCGATCCACTGGTCATCAGCGGGATTCAGGGAGTAGATGATGGTCTTGGGCAGCTCGCCTGCGGTGTTCAGCTTGTCGAGGAACTTATGCAGGTTCAGGCAGGAATCGGTGGAGGCGATGGCATCGAAACCGGTATCAGCGCCCAGCTGGGCGAACATATTGGTGTTGGTGTTGCGCACGCAGCTGAAATGCAGCTGCATTGCCCAGCCATGGCGTGCGTACTCGCGGGCACAGTGCAGCACGATGTAGGTCTGGTAGCCTTCAGCTTCCTTGCCGGTGACGATTTCGCCAGCCATACCCTTCTGGAAAGCAGCTTCGATCTCCTCGCCGGTGGCTTCCTGATACATAATGTAGTCCAGACCATGGTCGGAAGCGCGGCAGCCGACCTCGTTGAAGAAGTCGATTCTCTGAGACAGAGCCTTAGCAACATCGGCAGCGTGCTCGATCTTGATGCCGGAAGCGGCGGACAGCTTCTCAATGTAAGCAGCGAAGCCTGCCTTGTGGATGTTGACAGCGGGGTCGGGACGGAAAGAGGGGCAGACCTTGGTGGTCATCTTGCCTTCTTCTGCGATCAGCTTGTGCCACTTCAGATCACTGCAGGGATCGTCGGTAGTGCCGATCATGGCAACATTGCTCTTTGCGATCAGGCCGCGGGCAGAGAAGTCGGGCTCAGCCAGCTTGGCGTTGCACAGGTTCCAGACTTCCTCGGCGGTTTTGCCGTTCAGAACGCCCTCATAACCGAAGAAATTCTTCAGCTCCAGATGGCACCAGTGGTACATGGGGTTGCCGATGGCACGGGGCAGAGCTTCCGCAAACTTCTGGAACTTTTCGCGGTCGGGCGCGGCGCCTGTGATGTAGTACTCGGGAACGCCGTTGGAACGCATGATGCGCCACTTGTAGTGGTCGCCGCCCAGCCAGACATGCGTAATGTTCTCAAAGCGTACATCCTCATAAATCTGCTGGGGATCCAGATGGCAGTGGTAGTCAATGATGGGCATCTTGGCCGCATGCTCATGGTACAGCTCCACTGCGGTGGGGGTACTCAGAAGAAAGTCTTTGTTCAGAAAGGGTTTCATGCAAGTTGCTCCTTTACTCATAATGATAGATAGTACCAGTATAACAGAACTTTTTCGCTCTGACAAGTCGTTTTTGTCAAAAATGCCGATAAGTTGACACAAAAGCTAAAAAATGTTTGCAGGCAAAGCACAATATTCCAAACAGAATATTTCCATATAATCACGCACAGAAGTTTAAACAAAGAAAAAAGGGCAGATTTGGGAATATGTATATTGAAAATTACAGGCAGATGTGGTACAATGCTTATGCTACACAAACTAAATAATTAAAATCAGCGGTATTGTGGCCTTAGGGGCAGTATACCCTTTTCTTGTCGCACCCTTTTTGCTTTGGCAAAAACGCAAGTCCTGCTAAATGGGTGTGGCAAATGCCGTGTTTTATTTAGTTTGTGTAGCAGCAAATGGAACTGCGTTTTTCGGTGTGTAGTTCCATTTGGGGCTACACACTTTTTTATTTTTAGGGAAAGAAGGAACGGAGAATGAAGAAATTTGCAGCAATTATTTTGATGCTCTCTATGCTTTTTGCGTTGTCTGCCTGCGGCAATAACAATTCCGTCGCAGATGGTAGCGCATACCCGGAGGATCTGATTACGGAAGATTTCAAATATCCTTTGGGAGATACCGGGGCGAAAGTTGCAATACCTGCTGAGCTGGGATTTGAAGCATACGAAAGCGAACTGAATGATTTTTACGGTGGTGGCCCCGGCGGTGATTGGAGGATTGTCGTTAACACGGAACCCAAAAGTGACTATCCCGATTACACATTGGCAGTCTATGCCGATTTGAGTGCGCAAGCCAATGGCAGCGCAATTGAGCAGGATGCCGACGGCAACTACTACTATACATACATCAATGATTCCGACCCCGATAAGATCTATCATTTTCATACTTCTGTACGGGAAGGTACAGATATGTTCTACCGGGTATCGTTCTATTGCTTCGACGAATACTGGGAATCGTTCGGTGATAGATTTACCGAGTGGGCTATGACAATAGAAGTAGAGTAATCATCGGTTGGAGGAAGTAGAAAATGGCTTTAATTAAATGTTCTGAATGTGGACGCGAAATTTCCGATAAGACTGCGGCCTGCATACACTGCGGCTGCCCCGTATCGGAATCCAAAACCACCACCTTTGGTGGTTTTAAAGTGATAAATAGTGGCAGTAATGGCAAAGATGCCAATCAAATAATAGATGAGTTGTTTAGTAATAATTCCTCTGTGCAGTTCACCAAAGTAAATCCGCTGAAAGTTGAGTTTCACGCGGTTTTGTCCGGTGCAGAGAATGAGCGCTCCCGTCAAAGTGTTTATGTGAAGGAACTGGGGCGGAATGTGGAATTTACAGTTCCGAACACCATTAAGGTCGGTCAGTCAGTCAGAGTGCAGATACAGACTGAACAGTACAGCTGTATTCTGTTTACGGTTACTTCTATTGCAAAATCGGGAGTCAGACAGACTGCACCCGCTCCCGCAAAATCCAATCAGGAAGCCATTGCGGTTATTGATCAATATAAACCCAATGGATTCATGCGATTTCTCGTAAGCCGTCGATTTTATCAACTGATGCTGATTTATTTTGTCGCCATTGGTTATTTTTTAGTTGAAGACGGCTTGTATATGGCGAGCGTTGGAGCGGCAGGTATGGCACCGTTTTTCATTCCGATATTGATCGCCAAATTTCTGTACCCCATTTCTCATTTGAAAAAATATATTAAAAAGAACAATCTGGAGGACGCAATTCGGAACGACTCCGGTTATATGAATGTTGCAATCTCTGTGTACAACAAATTGCAGAGCAAAAAAACATTGGCATATATCAGAGACTTGAATCACGCGGCAGCGCAGGAAATCGAACGGTTGCTTGCTGAAAGAAAGAAGAAACAATCAGCCAAGTAACTAGAAAACACCAGCAGGTTTTGCAGGGGGCGAGCGTTCCCAAAAGCTTTAATAATAGATGTCATTCCGAGCCAGTGCGCACACTGGCGTGGGAATCCGTTCTTTAAAATATTTCGCTTTATCTGCAAGCTTCTCATGGAATCGTAGGTTTGGGGATGCGGATTGCCACGTCGCGCTCCGCGCTCCTCGCAATGACATGTCATATACGATACTTTTTATACAGTCTGAACAGGGTGCCACCGGCACCCTGTTCTTTTTGCGTCCCAATGGATGCTTTTGTGAATCTTCTTGAAATTCGAACGATTGTGTGATATTATAATCAAAAGAAATGGGGGGATCCACATGAAAATCATCCACTGCGCGGATCTGCATTTGGACAGCGCGCTGAGCACCAATCTGCCGCCTGTAAAGGCGCAGGAGCGGAACGCAGAGCTGTTGGCTTCCTTTGCGCGTATGGTACAGTTTGCCGTCCGTGAACAGGTGCGCGCCGTGCTGATCGCAGGGGATTTGTTCGATTCTGCCTATGTGTCTGCCCGAACCGTGTCTTTTGTGGCGGAGCAGATAAAAAATGCGGAAAATGTGGCCTTTTTCTACCTGCGGGGCAACCACGATGAGCAAAATGCATTCGATGGAATCCCGCTCCCGCCGAACCTGAAAACCTTTGGCAAAGGTTGGACGGCCTACCCTTGCGGCGATGTGGTCATCACCGGCATGGAATTGGAATGGGAAAAGCCTGAAAGCAGCTTTTTGGATCTGAATCTGCCGGAAGACCAGTGCAACATTGTGATGCTCCATGGGCAGATTACCACCCAGCCGGGAATAGATCAGATTCCGCTGCCCGCACTGCGAAACAAGAATATCGACTATCTGGCTCTGGGACATATCCATTCCTATCAGACCGGAAAACTGGATCACCGCGGGCTCTTCTGCTACAGCGGCTGTCTGGAAGGCCGGGGCTTTGATGAATGCGGCGAAAAGGGCTTTGTGCTGCTGGAAACAGACGGAGACAGGCTGCAGCACCGCTTCATCCCCTTTGCTTCGCGCATCCTGCACGAGATCGCGGTGGATATTTCTAAGGTTGAAACCGTGACACAAATACTCTCCTGCATAAAGCGGTCCGCAGAAGATATTCCTGCGAAAGACCTTGTCAGATTCACCTTGGCCGGAGCCTGCACGCTCCAGACCCAGAAAGATACCCGTTTTCTGCAGAAAATGCTGGAATCCGATTTCTGGTTTGTAAAGATCAAAGATGAAAGCACCTTGAAAATCGAACGGGAAAGCTATGAATTCGATGCTTCTTTGAAAGGTGCATTCATCCGCAGTGTCATGGCATCCGGTTACACCGAAGCGGAGCAGGCGCGCATCATCACCTGCGGCATCCGTGCCCTGAATGGTGAGGAGGTGGTTCTGTGAAGCTGATCAGCCTGTATATTGAAAATTTCGGCGGCCTGCATCACTATACGCTGAATTTTGAAACGGGGATCACCACGGTTCTGGAACCCAACGGCTTCGGAAAGACCACCCTCGCGGAATTCATCCGTGCGATGTTCTATGGTTTCCCCCGCAAAAGCAAGACACTCGAGAAAAGCCGCCGCCAGAAATATACCCCGTGGAACGGCGGACAGTTCGGCGGTAATCTGGTTTTTGAACATGGGGGACAGCGGTACCGCGCAGAGCGAACCTTCGGCGCAATGCCCAAGGAAGATACCTTCGCCCTGATCGATCTGTCCACAAATAAAAAAACCACCTGTTTTTCGGAGGAACTGGGTCAGGAAATCTTCGGCCTCGATGCGGATTCCTTTGAACGCAGCACCTATCTGCCTCAGATGCAGGCAGCCGGTACGCTTGCCACCGCATCCATTCAGGCAAAATTGACCGAGCTTGTGGAAAACAGCGGCGAAATGGCCAATTTTGAAAAAGCCATTGCAGCGCTTCGTGCCAAACGCAGCGCATTGATTCCCTATCGTGGAAACGGTGGCAGCGTGGCGGAAACAGCCGCAGCCATCACAGCGCTTCAAATTCAACTGGATGCGGCAAAAAATCAGCAGACCCGGCTTTATGCTGCCCGGGAGGAAGTTGCACTTGCAGAAAGGCTCGTGGAAGCTACACAGCAGCAGCTTGTGCAAACCGGCGAAGAATTGAAAATTGCTTCCCGGCAGGCTGTAGACTGCCTGCACCGGCGCGAATATGAACAGCTTTGTGAACGACACAGAAATGCTGTTCAGAGGCTTGCGCAATGCCGAAAAAAATACCCCTGCGGCATGCCGCAGGAGGAAGCATTGCACCGTGCTGAAATAGCGGCAGAGCATTTGCTGCAAAACGGCGGCATGGAGCGAATCACGGCGGAACTGCTGCGTGATTGCCGCAATTTGTGCGCAGAATACGAAAAAACGCAGGAGGATCTGCGCGGGGCGCAGCGTCATTTGGGGGAAATGCTTCAAGCACAGGAGCAACGTCCTGCTGCGCCGCAGCACAGCGTTGCGGGCTGGATTCTCTGTGCGGCAGCAATGGCAGCAGGCGGCGTGCTTGCTTGGATGCAGATGCAGGTATATGCGCTGATGGCCTTTGGTATTGGCGCGGCGGCATGCATTGTGCTTGCATGCCTGCAAAGCAGAAAAAAGCGCATCTGGCGCCGGAAGGCCGGAAACAGCATTGCAGCCCTGCAGGCGCAGCTCCATTCCTTGCATCAGGAAGCGGAAACATGCAGCACAAAAATTGAGGTAATTTTTGCAAAGCATGGCATCACTGCACAGCCGCAGCAATATAGCGCGGCTCTGGTACAACTGGAGCACCGGGCATCACAAATACAGACGGCAAATAGGGAATTGCAGACCTTTTTTGCAAAGCTGGGCTTGACGCAGGTGCAGGATAGCCAGGCAGCGCTGCAGCAGCTGCGGGCGGATATCCGCATCATGCAGGCAGCGGAAGCGATCAGCACGGAGCTGGAAGCACAGATCGAAGCCATGGAAACGCGCCATGGGGATATGCTTTTTGCCGAATTTTCTGCCACGCAGGATCCCTGCCTGCTGCGGGAGGCGGAGCAGGCACTGCGCGCAAAGCTGACGGATGCAACGTCACGCCTGCTGCATGCCCGCCAAAGCGTACAACTGCTGCGGGAGCAGACAGCAGAAATCCCGCAGCTACGGGAAAAGCTGAAATACCATCAGCAGAAATTGAAGGAAGAGCGGGAAAACGTAAGAATTCTGGATGCGACCATGGAGCTTTTGTACACGGCCAGAGAGAATCTTTCCACTGCCTATCTGGGCACCATCCGTTCCCGGTTCGCCGATTATCTGACCCGGCTGGACGGGGTATCCGCAGAAACCTTTCTGATTGATACGGATTTTCAGGTGCAGTTTGAGCGGCTGGGCAAGGTGCGCGAGATGGCCTATTTCAGTGCAGGACAGGCAGATCTTGTGATGTTGTGCATGCGCCTTGCACTGGTGGATGCGCTCTTTAAAGAACAGGAGGTATGCATCATACTGGACGATCCTTTCGTAAACCTTGACGATACCCATATGGCGCAGGCACGGAAGCTTTTGCAAAAAATAGCGTCGGAACGGCAGATCCTTTACCTGACCTGCCATTCCAGCCGAAAAATGTAAATGATAAACTGAAATTTCTCCATAGTATAAAAGACCCGCAGCGTTTGCTGCGGGTCTTACCATATTCAGGGCTGAAAGCCTTCAAAAATCGGAAGCCAGCCGTTTTGAACAGCATCGTCCAGTTCTGCCTGCGTTTTCAGTGTCCAGGTGACACCCTGCACACCCCAGAACCTGCGCACCAGCGTATTACTGATGGTGTCCAGATCCCGGTAGCGGTAGGCAACAAAATCGGGCAGGGTCATAAAATTCAGCATCTGATTTTTCAGCACCCATTTCAGCGGTGCAGGCAGCGTGCTTTTGCTGTTGAAGTAGTTCTCTGTGAGCTGTCCACGGATGATGTGAGGATGCCTCTTTTTCAGAACATAGACGCAGCGCGGATCGAAGGATTCCATGCAGTAGGCTCCCTTATAACCTTCCATCGCCTTGACCGATGCATCAACCAGTGCTTCCACATTGTCATCGGCTTTCAGCTCGATGATCAGCGGTGCCTTTCCCGCAAACAGCTCCAGCACCTGAGAAAAAAGTGGAATGGTTTCTTCTGTTCCCTCCAGAGGGTAATTTACCAGTTCTTCTGCGGTCAGGTCTGTGATTTTTACGGCAGCACCGGTGGTGCGGAGCAGGGAAGTGTCATGAATGACAGCAAGATTGCCGTCCTTCATCAGGTGGATGTCCAGTTCAATGCCGTAGCCGTTTTCCAGTGCCGCGCGAAATGCAGCCATGCTGTTTTCTGGCTTTTCCCCATCGTGCAGGCCGCGGTGGGCATAGTTCCAGCCCTGCAAAGCTGCAAGTCCCGGATGACCGGTACGTCCCTGTGTGGACAGAACGTAGAGTCCACCCATGGCAACAGCGCCTGCAATAACACTTTTTACCAGTTTTTCCATTTGTTAATCCTCGCCGGCAAAAGCTTCCAGTCCCTTTTTGGCGGCCACCTTGGAATCACCGTGCCTGACCATAAACATGGTCACAAAGGCCAGTGCCACAAAAATGGCTGCATAGGGGAACAGAACGGTCATGCCCATTTTGTCCATCAGCAGGCCGGATAGCATGGGGGTGATGATCTGGGCAGTCATGGAAGCGGTGTAGTAGAAACCGGTGTACTTGCCGATGTCCGCACCGGAGCACATTTCAACCACCATGGGGAAAGAGTTGACATTGATGGTAGCCCATGCAATTCCTGCCAGTGCGAACAGCAGGTTCATGACCCATGTAGGGCTGGACGAACGCATGAAGGCAGCGCAGCCGAAGGCGGTGGTCAGCATGATGACACCACCCAGGATAGTCTTTCTGCGGCCGATTCTGGAAGCGACGGCGCCTGCGGGCAGATAGGCCACAATGGCGGCACCCTGCGCCAGCAGCATGGTGGTGTTGTAATCCTTGTCCAGAATGTTGCCTGCGTACACGGCGTACTTGGACGTAACAGCGTTGTAGCCGAAATACCACAGTGCGATGGACAGCAGAATACAGATCAGGGACTTGATTTCGGAAGAAGAGAGGCTGCGCGTTTCGCTGTCTTCGGCAACTTCCTCTTCAATGCCGTATTTGATGGAATCGGCAGCCATTTCGGCAGCCCACTTCGGCTCACGGACAGTGCACAGGAAAATAGCCAGCGCGCCCAGCATGATGGCAGCAATAACGGCGTAATAAACGGTGTAGCTCATCAGGGCATTCTGCACGGCGGAGGTGGAAAACACCATGCCCAGCACCAGCACCAGAATACCGCCGGCAGTACCCATCAGATTGATGATGGCATTGGCCTTGGAGCGAAGCGGCTTCATGGTCACGTCAGGCATCAGCGCCACGGCGGGAGAGCGGAAGGTGGCCATTGCCACCAGAACCACCAGAAGCAGCGCAATGAACAGGATCAGCGGCATCGGATTTCCGTGGGTTTTGTGCTGCGCATAGGCCTGACGGGCGGGTGCCACATAGTTGGTATAGTCTGGATTTGTAACGGTTTTGCCGTTTTCATCTATGGCCTTGATGCGGATTTCGGAAAATTCCTCTTTTGTCATCAGATCGGAAAGAACAAATTGCTTGCCCTCGGGAGTCTGCAGCTTGGTGTCGGCTTCTGCGTCGTAGATGGTTTCCAGTGCCGCAACATCATCAATGGCAGAAACCTCGGAAATATTCTGAAGCTGTACATTGTCCACAAAGGACAGGCAGAGAATTGCCACAGCGGCAATGACGGTACCGATGGTAATGAAAGGCGTGCGCTTGCCGTAGCGGGTCAGACATTTGTCGGACAGGGCACCGAAAAGAGGCAGCATGAATACGGCCAGAATATTATCCAGCGCCATGATCACGCCGGACCATGTCTGGGACATGCCGAATTTGTTGGTCAGGATCACAGGAATGGTGGCATCATAGGCCTGCCAGAATGCACTGATCAGGAAGAACGCAAAACCAACCAGAACCGTGCGTTTATAATTGAGCTTCATGGGATTTCCTCCATTATTTTTGGTGAATAATTCCATTATAGCGGATAATCAGAAAAAGTCCAGTGTTTGAACGAAGCGCCAGTGTAGAATCAAATTTCAGTTTATCGTTCCATTTCGATTATGAATGTAGGGGCGGCACAGCATTACGTATTCGCATTGGTTTTCGGCGAAATCGTAACATTTTACTGCGCGGGCGACCAATGGTCGCCCCTACGTTATCCACGGCACATGGTGCGACAAACATCAATTTAACAGAAAAACACCCCGGAGTGCATCCGGGGTGTCAGTTCTTATCCGACCGAATTGGTCAGCATTTCAAGATATTCTTCCAGACAGATATCCAGTTCGTGGATTTCTCTGGCAACCGTTTTGCCCACATAGCGGTAATGCCAGGGTTCATAAATGATGCCGGTGATCTCACTTTTTTCACTGGGATAGCGCAGGATCCAGCCATAGCGCCAGCTGTTTTCCATGAGCCATTTCTGGGTGGGCATTTCGGCCTGGGATTCGTCCAGCTTCCAGTTTTTGTTGTCTACAATGTCCAGCGCCAGACCAAGCTGATGCTCGCTGGTGCCGGGAATGGCGACGGACTTTCCAGCCAGTTCTGTGGCTTTCTGTTCGGAGTAGCCTTCCTCCACATAGCGGTCGATGCGGTTCTGGAACAGTCCTTCCTGATATTCCTGTGTACGGTAGGAGGAGCAGACCACGGGTACATGGCCTGCAGCTTCGCAGTCTGCCATCATATCCAGAAAATCCTGATAGCCGATGGTAGCGACCTTATGGGTATCATTGATGGGGGTCAGGTCAACGGTATAATCCTCCGGTAGCTTATTCCATGGATTGACAAGATAAAGCTGTTGACCGTTGGATGCAAAATGATGTGCCTCACCGTCAATGACAACCATGCCCTGTGCCGGGGCACCGTCTGTATAGAAATAGTAGGTAAATCCATCCAGCTTCACCCAGCCGGAAGCAGCAGCGCCGGTATCATCAAAATAATGCTGTCTGCCGCCGATTTCATTCCAGCCGAAAAGAGGGTGGCAGTTCCCATCCGCATAGTAGAACTTGCCATCCAGTTCGACCCAGCCAGTGCTCAGCTGTCCTTGGGCGTTCAGAAGATATGCCGCACCGTCTTCGAGAACGATTCCGGTCAACATTCTGCCGTCATCACCAAAACAGTAACGCGCTCCGCCGATATCCTGCCAGCCGGTGACCCGCACGCCGTCACTGCAAAGATAGTACTGTGCATCACCAAGCTTCAACCAGCCGGTAGCAAGCGCACCGTCCGTGCCCAGATAATATGTGTGGCCGTCGATGGTTTGCCAGCCGGTGTACAGAATACCTTCTTCATTAAAATAGTATTTGCTGCTTTCGATGGCCTGCCAGCCGGTGACAGGCTTGCCGTCCAGATAATACATGGTCTGCCCCTCTTTTTCATGCCAGCCGTCTCGGGGTTGAAGCACGATCACAAGAAGCACAAGAACACAGGCAGCAACCGCAATGACGCATGCCCATCTTAAAAACTTTTTTTTCACAAAAACATCCTCCGATGCCATGTCCATTCGACAGATTACGACCAGTTTAGCATAAATATGTACCATATGCAAGGAATTTCAGCTGCTAAAAGTGGTGATACATGGCATATTCCAAAATAAAGTGACGGATTTCCAGACACAGGAAATTGACAATATTCGATTCTGTGGTATAATGAGATTCTGAAAATTATGCCTGCTATCGGGCAAAAATCATTGGAGAAGCGACATGATCAAGAAATTATTAAGTCTGATTTTTGCGGTCGTTGGTATTGCCGCTGCGTTGCTGGCTGTGAAGCTGAGCCTGTCCAACCGGGATGCGGATCCTGTGCTGCTGGTACCTCCCGAGGAGGCAACCCATCAGGTTGCAGGCCTGATGGATGCAGTGTGCCAGGGTGATTATGCGGCAGCCAGCACCTATCTGCAGGGACAGCCCGAGCTGGGCGTTGACCGTGAGGCATCCGACCCTGTGGGCGTGCTGATCTGGAATGCATTCTGCGACAGCGTGAGCTATGAGCTGGTAGGGGAGTGCTACGCCACCGAGGAGGGACTTTCCCAGAATCTGACCATCAGCTGCATGGATATTACCTCTGTGACTGCCAACCTGAAGGAGCGCTCCCAGGCGCTGCTGGAGCAGCGTGTGGAGGAAGCCGAAAACTTTAACGATGTTTATGACGATAATCTGCAATACCGTGAAGATTTTGTGATGGACGTGCTCTATGACGCAGCAACTGCCGCGCTGGCAGAGGATGCCACCACCATCACCACGGATCTGACCGTCAACATGGTATACCAGAATGAAACCTGGTGGATCATTGCAGACCGGAATCTGCTGGATGCCATTTCCGGCGGGATCCTGTATTGAGAGGAGTGTTGGCTTTGGCTGATCAGAACATTCAGGAAAGAACTGGCCGCGATCCCGGCTCCAATACACGGGTTCTGCGGGTCATGACCACAGCCATGGGCGTATTTTTCAGCCTGTGTCTGGTTGTTGTATTTTGCTATAATTTCATTCTCAGCTCCGGCACCAAGGAAACGGTCACGCAGGAGAAGGCCGCCGGTGTGACGATTATGGACAAATATGATATGTATGTAAACAATGCCATCTCTGATGCGCTGGACGGCGTTCTTGCCATTGAGAAGGTCTACTGGCTCAGTGACAGCGATCAGGTTGCGCCCGAACCTAATCAGGCCTGCTACGGCGAGGTCAGTTCTTATGAAGAACTGCAGCCTATTCTGGAACAGGCTGCAGAACTTCTGGAAGGCCAGACCCTGGCCATTACGCCGGATCGTCCCATCTGGGAAGGTGACGGCATACATTATTATCTGGATGAAACCATTCTGGCTTTCACATGGAAGGAAGTCCATGATGAATGCGTTTATACGGTGGCAGAAGTCAAGCTTGCCCATCCGTCCCAGTTCCGCCGTTTCCTTGCAGGCGGTGAGTTTGGCTCCGACAAGCAGTATGTTACCACGGAAATGGCAGCCAGCGTTAATGCGGTTCTGGCATCCTCCGGTGACTTCTATGGTTACCGCAAGTACGGTGCGGTGGTCTATGAAGGCCAGCTGCGCCGCTTCGAGGGAAATGAGGTCGATACCTGCTTCATCAATGACGAGGGAGATCTGCTCTTTACTTACCGCGGTGAACTGCAGTCCGAGGAACAGGCAAGACAATTTATTGAAGACAACAATGTCCGCTTTTCTCTGGCCTTCGGCCCTGTTCTTTTGGACAACGGCGAGATCAAGGTTCCTGCTACCTACAGTCTGGGCGAAATTAACGGTACTTATTCCCGTGCAGCCATCTGCCAGTGGGATAAGCTGCATTATCTGGTGGTCAACACCAGCCAGGAAGCCGGTTACTGGCACCGCTATCCGGTCAAGGTGTTTGCCAAGTTCATTCAGGACTTAGGCTGCAAGACTGCCTATGCACTGGACGGCGGTCAGACCACGGCCATTGTTATGAACGATGAACTGATCACCCTGCCAGACTACCAGACGCAGCGCCGCATCAGTGACATCATCTATTTCGCAACGGCTCTGCCGAACGGAGGTTAAGCCATGGAAAAAGTTGCATTTATCAATGGTGGAACCTTTGTTTACTGGAGTTCCATCATCTTGACCATTGCGGTCATTGCAGCCATCGCATTCTTTGCAGGCCTTTATCTGTGGAAGAGTAAAAACGGCATGGCATTGAGCCTGACGATTCCGGTTGCCCTGCTGCTGTCGGTTGCCATTTCCCGCTGGATTCACTGGTACTGCCTGACGGACAGCTACGAAAGCCTAAATGCTGCAATGACGGACTATTCCTGGGGCGGCTATGCCCTTATGGGCGCTTTTGCAGGATGCATTCTGGCAGCCTGCCTGATGCGCATCATCCGCGTCAGCAGCAATCTGCCCGAAATGCTGGACTGCATGTGCCTTGGTGGTGGCCTGGGCATCGCGGTGGGACGTCTGGCAGCCATGTTCAATGCTTCCGACCGGGGGCAGATCGTGGCGGATAGCTGGGAACTGCCTTTTGCATATCCTGTTACCAATGCAGTCTCCGGCGCAGCAGAAAACCGGCTGGCAACCTTTGCGCTCCAGTCTGTTTCTACAGCCGCCATTGTGGCGCTGATCCTGCTTTACATGTTTTTCTGCGCGCTGCGCAGGAAAAAACTGCGTGACGGCGATGTGACGCTGCTGTTCCTGCTGCTGTACGGTGCATGCCAGATCATTCTGGACTCTACCCGTTATGACTCCCTGTTTATGCGCTCCAATGGCTTCGTCAGCATCGTGCAGATCCTTGGAGCCATCAGCCTTGTGCTTGCAATCGTGCTGTTCTCCATCCGTATGGTCAAGGCGCGGGGGTTCAAGTGGTTCTTTATCCTCTTCTGGGTGGGGCTGCTTGCACTCATGGGCGGTGCCGGCTACATGGAATATTATGTCCAGCGCCACGGAGACCAAGCTGCCTTTGCCTATAAGAATATGGGTGCCTGTCTTTCCGGTATCGTGCTGATCACGCTTCTGATCCGCATGCTCGCCGTAACTGCCGAGTGGAAAAAGGAAAAAGAATAAACAAAATGCCCTCTGATGCGATTTTGCATCGGAGGGCGGTTTTTTATACCTGTTCAGATGTCATGCCGCAGATTTCGATCCGCTTATGCAGCCATGTACCACGCAGATAGACGATGAAAAAGACGATGGATGCGATGACCCAGCTTAATGGATAGGCAATACAGAGCATTTCTATGGTGTGCCAGTGGGAAACCATGAGCAGAACCCACAAAATGCGGAACAGGCATACGCAGCTTCCGGTGATGACTGTGGGAACAACGGAGTAACCCGTACCGCGCATGGCACCGGCGAAAACCTCAATAAACATGAACAGGGCATTGAAAGGAACGATCCACAGCATGGCGTAGGCACCAACGCGGATTACTTCCATATCTGTGGTGAAAATACCCAGAATGAATTCCCGGAATGCAAGGGTAACAATACTAATCAGTAGTTGGGTTGCGATGCTCATGCCGAGGCAGACCCACACGCTCTGGCGGATGCGGCGGTACTTCTGGGCACCAAAGTTCTGGCCGACAAAGGTAGTGATCGCAACGCCGAATGCACCGGAAACCATCCATGTGATGCTGTCTGCCTTGAAATAGGCTGCCCATGCGGCAACGGTCACATCACCAAAGGAATTGATACCGGACTGCACCAGCAGATTAGACAGGTCGAAAGTGATGAACTGAAGTCCTGCCGGAAAACCGATCAGCAGAACCCGCTGCAGCAGGGCAGGGTCTACAGAGAATTTGCCCAGTGTCAGGCTGATATCGCCAGGCAGGCGGCACAGAGCAATGACAACCAGAAGCGCGCTGATATACTGGGAGAGGACGGTGGCAATGGCCACACCTTCAATGCCCTGCTTCCATACGACCACGAAGAGAACATCCAGAACAATATTTGTAAAGCAGGTGATGATCAGAAAATACAGCGGCCGTTTGGAATCACCCATTGCCCGTAAGATTCCGGAACCCATGTTGTAAATGACTGTGGCGGCAGCACCGCTGAAATAGACCGTTGCATAACGAATGGCATCCTCAAGACAGCTTTCCGGTGTTTTGATCAGCCGCAGCAGTTTCGGACTGCACGAAATACCCACAAGCATGGCAAGAACGCCGAGAATCAGTGCAAGTACGGCATTGGTGGTCATGGAGCGTTTCACACCGCTGCGGTCACCGGCACCGTAAAACTGAGAAATTACCACGGAGGAACCGGTGCTTAGGCCAATGAAAAAGCCGTTGATCAGGTTGACCAGCGCCGATGTGGAGCCGACCGCAGCCAGCGCCTGCGTTCCTACAAAGCGGCCGACAATGATGGTGTCCACCGTGTTGTACATCTGCTGAAAGAAAGCACCCAGCAAAATGGGAAAGAAGAATTTTAAAAGCTGCTTCCAGATCACGCCTTCTGTGATCTGCATCCCGTGCCTTTCCATGCGCACCCCTCCTTCGATACATTTCAAGGAGATTCTACCACGGAAGAAGAAAACTGTCTATTCCTTTTTCGATTGATATCCGTGGCGGTTTGTTTCTGGGAGTGCGGGATATGTTCCGCTATACATGCGCATAAATAACAAACGGGTGGATCCAAAAGAATTCACCCGTTCGCTGTGTGGCAATTCATATATACTGCTGTGTAATGACATCTACCACGCCGCGGGTGGTCAGCCGTACCGTGGGGATCACGGGCAGTGCCATAAAGGACAATGTCATAAACGGATCGATGCCGGTGCCGACACCCAGTGCGTAGGCAGCGGCTTTTGCATTCTCCAGAAGCTCATTGACTTCCACCAGCGGCTTACTGCTCATAAGGCCGGCAATTTCCAGCGGCAGCTCCGCAACGACCTGGCCATCTTTGACGACCACGATGCCGCCCTTGTTTTCCGCAATGCGGTTGACCGCAAAGGCCATATCCTCGTCATTGCAGCCGACGCAGATGATATTGTGGCTGTCGTGGGAAACGGAAGTTGCCACAGCACCTTCCTTCAGGCCGTAACCCTGCAGATAACCGATGCCGATGTGGCCGGTATTGCGGTGGCGCTCCACCACGGCCATTTTCAGAATATCCTTTTGCGTATCCACAGAATCCGCATAGCCCTTATCCTCCGTGATGATCTGACCGTCGATCATGCCGATGATAACCTTCCGGCGGTTATTGGAAAAATCCTTTTCTGACAGCCTGGGCAGATGGAAGGTATCGTGAGCCTGCGCATCCAGATGGGCGGGGATCTCTGGCTTTTCAAAATCGGTGACAATACCCTGATCGTAGACCAGCTTGCCGCGCTTATAGACGGTGACCACGTTAAAATCCTTCAGGTCTTCCACGATGGCAAAGTCTGCCAGATAGCCCGGGGCAATGGCGCCGCGGTTATTCAGCAGGAAGTAACGGGCTGCATGCAGGCATGCCACCTGAACGGTCTGGATGGGATCAGCACCCATGCGGACGGCCTCCCGGCAGATATAGTCGATGTGTCCCTTTTCCAGCAGGTCGCTGGGATGCTTGTCGTCGGTGCAGAACATGCAGCGGTCGAAATACTTCGGGGACTTGACCAGAGGCAGCAGTGCCTCCAGATTACGGGCAGCCGTGCCTTCACGCACCATAATGAACTGACCCAGACGGAGTTTGCGCATGGCATCCTCTGCGTCGGCGCACTCGTGGTCGGAGTAGACACCGGCGGCGATGTATGCATTCAGATCCTTGTCCAGCAGACCCGGTGCGTGACCGTCGATCTTCTTGTGGTGTGCCTGAGAGGCGATGATCTTGGCAACGGTCTTGTTGTCGGCATTGATAATGCCGGGGAAATTCATCATTTCCGCAAGACCCAGCACACGGCCATGCTCGAAGAAGCTGTCGATATCCCGGTAGTCCAGGTCGGCACCAGCTTCGTCCAGCGGGGAGGCGGGGACACAGGAGGGAATCATGAACATGGTGTCCATGGGAAGACCCTCCGTGGCGGCCAGCATGTAGTCGATGCCGTCGGTGCCCATGACGTTGGTGATCTCGTGGGGATCGGTGATGACCGTAGTGGTGCCATGGGGGATCACGGCGCGGACAAACTCGCTGGGGGATACCAGACTGGATTCCAGATGGATGTGGGCATCGATGAAACCGGGGCAGACGATCCTGCCGGACATATCCGCTTCCACATGACCCTCATAGCTGCCCAGACCCACGATCAGATCCTCTGCAACGGCAATGTCACCGGTCTCCAGCTCTCCGGAGAAAACGTTGACGTAGGTGGCATTTTTCAGAACCAGATCAGCCTTTTTGCGGCCTGCCGCAACATCGATGATGTGCAGCTTTTTCAGAAGCTTTCGATTGATCTTGCCGGACCATGTTTCTGTGTAACCCATAGGTAAATCCCTCCTTTTATTTTGCTTATCATACCATAGCTTTTTGCAAAAGTAAAACGCATTTTAACATCATCACCCAAAATAGAAAATTGTGTCAGTTTGTCTCCCTGCTTCAATAATGAATGTAGGGGCGGCGACCCGCCGCCCGTGCGGTACAATGTTACGAATTCACTGAAATCCAATGTGAATTCGCAACATTGTTTGCGCGGGCGTGTTGCAGAGCGCAGCGAATCAAAACAGGTCGATTGCCGGTGGCAATCGCACAATCATTCATGGGTCTCCGCCCCTAGGTTGTCCACGCTACATGGTGCGATAAACATCAATTTCTCCCATTACCATATCAAAAAGAAAACCCACTTGAAAAAGGGGACAAACTTGCTATAATATGTACATATATTATGGAAGAGTGTTTCTTTCGAAAGAATACGGACAGGAGGGGAACTGAATATGCGCTACGGAAATCATGCAAAAATGCCCCATGCCCGCAGGCACTCCAAAGCCACCAACCCCACAAAAATCATTGCGATGGTCTTTGCTGCGATCATCCTGCTGGGAACCCTGCTGTTGATGCTGCCGGTGGCTTCCCGCAGCGGTGTCAGCTGCGGATTCCGCCCGGCGCTGTTCACGGCAACATCTGCCACCTGCGTCACCGGTCTGGTGCTGTACGATACCTGGACCCAGTGGAGCGACTTCGGTCAGGCTGTGATCATCAGCCTGATCGAGATTGGCGGTCTGGGCTTTATGTCGGCGGCTTCCATTGTGGTGTTCCTGTTCCGCCGGAAAGTTGGATTAAAGCAGCGCATGGTCATGGCACAGGCGCTGAGCCTGACGGATATGGAAGGCGTTGTGCGGCTGCAGAAGCTGGTGCTGCTGGGCAGTCTCAGTGTTCAGGGTATTGGCGCACTGATTATCATGCTGCATTTTTTGCCGGATTATGGCTTTACAGCGGCGCTCAGATGGGGCGTTTTTCATGCCATCTCCGCGTTCTGCAATGCGGGCTTTGACATTTTCGGCTGTATCACCTCCGGCAACAGCCTGATTGAATTCAATTCCGATCCGGTGCTGCTGCTGACTCTGGGTGCACTGGTGGTTATCGGTGGTCTGGGCTTCCTCGTCTGGCAGGAGATGATCACGGAGCGCCGCTGGAAGCGCTTCAGCGTCTATACCAAGCTGGTGCTGACGGTCACGCCTACGCTGCTGCTTCTGGGCTGGCTGCTGTTCTGCCTGCTGGAGTGGAATAATCCGGATACCCTTGGCGCGATGAACACCGGGGACAAGCTGTTAAACGGTCTCTTCCAGTCCATCACCGTCCGCACCGCAGGCTTCGCTGCCGTAGATCAGGCACTTCTGACCGATGCCGGCAAGGGCGTTTCTATGGTACTGATGCTGATCGGTGGCTGCTCCGGCTCTACAGCCGGCGGCATCAAGACGGTCACCATGGTAGTGCTGGTGCTGTTTCTTGCAACCCGCGCCCGCGGTAAAAGCACGGTCTGTGCCTTCAAGCGGACGATCCCCGATTCTCAGGTCATGGATGCCATGACCATCAGCTCCATTGTGGTGGGTCTTGCCGTGTTCGGCGCGATCTTTATCACCGCCACATCTCCCATCAGCTTTGTGGATGCGGCCTTTGAGGCGGTATCTGCGCTGGCAACAGTGGGAATTACCGCCGGAGCAACCACATCCCTGAGCATTCCGGCGCAGTTTTTGATGATTCTTTATATGTATTTCGGCCGTGTGGGCGTGCTGACCATCAGCCTTGGCTTCCTCATGGGAGATAAGGCTGAGGAGCGTTTCAGGTATGCACAGACGAACCTGCTGATCGGCTGAGGAGGTAGCTTATGAAATCTTATATCGTGATCGGTCTTGGTCTTTTTGGCGCAGAAGCAGCACGCAGGCTCTGCGCGCTGGGCTGCGAAGTGCTGGCTATGGACATTCGCAGCAATCTGGTCAATCAGGTAGCAAACGATGTGACCCACGCAGTGGTGGGTGATGGTCAGGACAAGGATGTTCTGCGGGCACTGGGCGCGGGTAATTTTGACTGCGCCATCATTGCCATCGGCGATGATCTTGCTGCCTCCGTGCTGACGGTCATGAACCTGAAGGAACTGGGCGTGCCCTATATTGTCTGCAAGGCACACGATGAGACACACCGCCGGGTACTGGAAAAGCTGGGCGTGGACCGTGTGGTGATCCCCGAATGTGAATTTGCAGGCAAGCTGGCAAGAAGCCTGTCCTCCCACAATGTGCTGGACTATATCGAGCTTTCCGAGGAATACGGCATTCTGGAAGTGCCCGCTCCCAAGGCCTGGATCGGCAAGACCATTCTGGAGCTGAACGTCCGCGCCAAACTGGGTGTGAACATCATTGCAGTAAAAAATGAACAGACCACCAATGTATCTCCTACTGCAAACTACACGATTATGGCCGGGGACATCATGGTCGTTCTTGGTGACAACAAGGCGCTGGAAGCGGTGCAGAAATTATGACGGCTGAATACATTACCTCTCGCAAAAACCCCCTGCTGCAGCAGGTCAGGAAGCTTTTGACCTCGCGCAAAGAACGGGAAAAGGCTGGCCTGTTCGTGGCAGACGGCACAAAGCTGCTGGAAGAAGCGGTGAAATACTACCCCGGCCTGCATACAGTGATCCTGTCCGATGGTGTGGATGCGGAGATTCCCGATGGTGTGCGCGTGGTGCGCGTTCCCGGAGATGTGATGGCTTCCATCTCTCCCATGGAAGCCCCGCAGGGCGCCCTGTTCCTGTGCCGCTTGCCGGAAAAGACGGCCTTTGTCCCCAGAGCGGGTATGCTGCTGCTGGACGGTATCCAGGATCCCGGCAATATCGGCACCATCCTGCGGACTGCCGATGCACTGGAGATCCCCGTGGTGCTGCTGGAAGGCTGCGCCGATCCCTACAGCCACAAGGTGGTGCGCGCCTCCATGGGTGCGGTGTTCCGCACGGACGTGGTGCAAAGTACATGGGAGGAGGTTCGCGCTGCCTGTAAAGCAGCAGAAATCCCCGTTGCGGTGACGGCTCTTTCCGACCGCGCAAAGGATATTCGTCAGGCAGACCTGACAAAAATGGCCGTGGTCATCGGCAGTGAGGGCAGGGGAGTCCGCAAAGAAGTGCTGGAAAACGCAGACCATGAGCTGATCATTCCCATGAATCCGCGCTGTGAATCCCTGAATGCGGGTATTGCCGCTGCCATAACCATGTGGCAGATGAAGAAATAAAAGTGAAGGAAGGGAACTGAACATGTTGGTACACTGGATCTGGCTGGCCACACGGGCGCATATCAATGAACGTGTGAAAGTGGAACTGGTGCGCCATTTTCAGGATCCCGAAGCGGTTTATTTCGCCGATGCTGCCAGTTATTTGCAGATTGAGGGCTTATCCGAAGACGGAAAGGCTGCCCTTGCAGATAAAAGCTTAACAGAAGCGGAGAAGATCCTTTGCCAGTGCCAGCGGGAAAACCTTGGCATTCTGACCTATCAGGATGCTGCATACCCGGCTCGCCTGAAGAATATCTCTGACCCGCCGCTGGTATTTTATTATAAGGGCAGACTGCCTGATTTTGACGGCTCGCCCCTCATCGGTGTGGTGGGTACCCGTAAGGCTTCCGCCTATGGTATGAATGCGGCAAAAAAGCTGGGCTATCAGGTTGCCCGCTGCGGCGGCATCGTAGTCTCCGGCATGGCCTACGGCATTGATGGTCAGGCCACCCGTGGCGCTCTGACCGCCGGCGCACCGGCGGTCGGCATTCTCGGCTGCGGCGCGGATGTGGTCTATCCGCCATCCAATCGCGGCTTGTTTGAGGATATGGAGCAGTATGGCTGCCTGCTGTCTGAATTCGTCCCCGGCACACCGCCTATGGGTTTCAATTTTCCCAAGCGCAACCGCATTATCAGCGGCCTCAGCTGCGGCGTGCTGGTGGTGGAAGCACCGGAAAAGAGCGGTGCGCTGATCACCGCACAGGCGGCTTTGGATCAGGGGCGCGATGTGTTCGTGGTGCCTGGAAATATCGATGTGGACACCTTTGTGGGCAGCAACCGCCTGCTGCGGGAGGGTGCCATGGCGGTCAGCTCCGGCTGGGATATTCTGAACGAGTATGAAGCTCAGTTTCCGGATAAGATCCGGAAATTTGATGCGCCCATGCTTCAGAAAGCCGACGGCACGAATGGTGAAATTTCCGCACAAACCGAGAAAATTCAACCAAAAGTGGCACAGAAAGCCATTCCTTTCGGGAAAAAGAAGATTTCAAAACAAAAAGAAGATAAAAAAGTCATTGACAACGGCGCACCTTCGCCGTATAGTGACTTGGAAGATAAAATGCCGCCGCTGCTGCCTGACGAGCAGAAAATCGTTTCTGCCCTCACCAGAGAGCCGCGGCCAGTTGATGATGTGATTGCCCAAACGGGACTTCCGACAGCCAAAATGCTGGCAACGCTGACGTTGCTGCAGGTCAAAGGGATCGTCAGGCAGCACCCGGGCAAACGCATCAGCCTGAAATAAAAGGCAAATCATGAGAAACGGAGACATTGGCATGAGCAAACCCGCCAATCTGGTAATTGTGGAATCGCCTTCCAAGGCGAAGACCATTGGAAAATATCTTGGCTCTGACTATATGGTCAAGGCCAGCATGGGACACCTGCGGGATCTCCCCAAATCCACCATGGGTGTGGATCTGGAAGGTGGCTTTACCCCCCGCTATATCCCTGTCAAGGGCAAGGAAGACCTGATCAAGGAACTCAAAGCCGCGGCATCCTCTGCGCAGATGGTATACCTCGCAACGGACCCTGACCGCGAGGGTGAGGCCATTTCCTGGCATTTGAAAGAGCTTCTGAACCTGCCTGACAGCAAGGCACGGCGTGTTACCTTTAACGAGATCACCCAGAGGGTGGTCAAGGAATCCATCGCGAATCCCCGTCAGATCGATTATGATCTGGTGGATGCCCAGCAGGCAAGAAGAATTCTCGACCGGATTGTGGGCTACGAATTGTCTCCGCTGCTGTGGAAGAAAGTCCGTCGTGGCCTGTCTGCCGGCCGTGTCCAGTCTGTTGCCACCCGGCTGGTGGTAGACCGCGAGAATGAGATCCGTGCATTCGAACCCAAGGAGTACTGGTCTCTGGATGTGAAGCTGAATCTAACGGAGAAGCCCGGTTCCTTTGTTGCCCGTTACTGGGGCGAGGATAAGAAGCGGGAACTGGAAAACGAACAGCAGACGCAGGCAGTTATTGACGATATCACCGGTAAGACCTTTACCGTTACCAATGTAAAAAAAGCGGAAAAGAAGCGCTCCGCAGCGCCTCCTTTTACCACCTCCACCCTGCAGCAGGAAGCATCCCGCAAACTGGGCTTTACCCCCAAGAAAACCATGATGGTGGCCCAGCAGCTGTATGAGGGCGTGGATGTATCCGGCGAAGGTACGCTGGGTCTGATTACCTATATGCGTACGGATTCCCTGCGTCTTTCCGATGAAGCCATGGCCGCTGCGGCCAAGTTTATCGAGTGGCGCTACGGTAAGGAATATTACTACGGTAAATTCCATGTATTCAAGACCAAGTCCGGTGCACAGGATGCCCACGAGGCCATCCGTCCCACCCATGTGGAGCTGGATCCCGACCGCATCCGTGACTCCCTGACACCTGACCAGTACCGCCTGTACAAGCTGATCTGGAGCCGCTTTCTCGCATCGCAGATGGCAAATGCCATTTTTGATACGGTGTCCATCGACACAGAATGTGCCGGCCATACCTTCCGCAGCTCCCATCAGAGTATGCGTTTTGCAGGCTTTATTGCAGTTTATGAGGAAGGCCGCGATGATGACGGAGAAGCCGTCGGCTCACCCTTGCCTGATTTGACCGCAGGGGACAAGGCTTCTTGTGAGAAGATCGACAAGGAACAGCATTTCACCCAGCCTCCCGCCCGCTATACGGAAGCAACCCTGGTCAAGGCCATGGAGGAAAAGGGCGTCGGCCGCCCCTCTACCTATGCAGCTACGGTTTCCGTTATTCAGGATCGTGAGTATGTGACCAAGCAGGACAAGCGTCTGATGCCCACCGCTTTGGGTGAGATCGTCACGGGCCTGATGATGGAGCGTTTTAACGACATCATTGATATTGAATTCACCGCCAACATGGAAAACAAGCTGGACGCGGTGGAAGAGGGCAAGCAGAACTGGAAAGAACTGCTTTCCGATTTCTACGGCGGCTTCAAGCAGGAACTGCAGGATGCGGAAACGGCTATGGAAGGTGTGCGCCTGAAGGTGCCCGAGGAAGAAACCGATGAGGTTTGCGAAGTATGCGGCCGTAAAATGGTCATTAAGATGGGCCGCTTCGGTAAATTCCTTGCCTGCCCCGGTTTCCCGGAGTGCAAAAATGCAAAGCCCCTCGTAGAACGGATGCCCGGCCGCTGTCCTAAGTGCGGAAACGGCATGCTGAAGAAAAAATCCAAGCGCGGCTATGCTTACTATGCCTGCGAAACCGGTGCAGAATGCGGCTTTATGAGCTGGGATGTGCCTACGGCGGAGGATTGCCCCAAGTGCGGACAGACTCTGTTCAAAAAATCCGGCCGGGGCCGTATGAAGCCGTTCTGCATCAACGAAAACTGCGAAGACTTCCTGCCGGAAGAAAAGCGCGGTTATTATAAGAAGAAAGCTGCTGCAGAGGAAACCGGGGGAGAACCTGCCGGTGAACCCGCAGCAGAAAAGAAACCTGCCAGGAAGACTGCTAAAAAGGCAACCTCAAAGAAGACGGCTAAGAAAACCACTGCAAAGAAGCCTGCTGCAAAGAAAAAGGAGACGCGCAAATGAAAGTAAAAGTGATCGGCGCCGGCCTCGCGGGCAGCGAAGCTGCATGGCAGCTGGCAGAGCGCGGCATTGAAGTGGAGCTTTATGAGATGCGCCCTGTGAAGAAAAGCCCTGCGCACCATACGGAGAACTTTGCGGAACTGGTCTGCTCCAATTCCCTGCGCGGTGACCGTCTGGAAAATGCGGTGGGACTTCTGAAAGAGGAGCTGCGCCGCTGTGGCAGCATCATCATGGAGTGTGCAGAAGCAACCCGCGTAGAAGCAGGCGGATGCCTTGCCGTTGACCGTGCAGGCTTTTCTGCCATGGTTACGGAAAAGATCAGGAACCATCCCAATATTACTGTCATCACCGAAGAGGTGACGCAAATTCCTGAAGAGCCGGTCATCATCGCATCCGGCCCACTGACCTCCGATGCCCTCAGCGATGCCATCGGAGCCTATTTCGGTCAGACTGACTACCTGCACTTTTTCGATGCGGCAGCACCTCTGGTCACTGCCGAGTCCATCGATATGGAAAAGGCGTGGTGGCAGTCCCGCTATGACCGTGGTACGCCGGACTATATCAACTGCGCCATGAACCGGGAAGAGTACGAAGCATTCATGAAGGAACTGGTTTCCGCCGAGGAAGCGGAAGTCCATGGCTTCGAGGATAAGAACGTCTTTGAAGGCTGCATGCCCGTGGAGGTCATGGCACGCCGCGGTTTCGAAACCCTGCGTTTCGGCCCGCTGAAGCCTGTGGGACTGACGGATCCTGCTACCGGCAGAGAACCTTACGCCGTTGTACAGCTGCGGCAGGACAATGCGGAAAAAACGGTGTTTAATCTGGTGGGCTTCCAGACCCATCTGAAATTCGGCGAGCAGAAGCGCGTGTTCTCCATGATCCCCGCGCTGAAAAACGCAGAATTCGTCCGTTATGGCGTGATGCACCGCAATACCTTCCTGCAAAGCCCCAAGCTGCTGGATAAGTACTATGCTGACCGCCGCAACCCTCTGGTTGCCTTTGCCGGACAGATGACCGGCGTGGAAGGCTATGTGGAATCCACTGCCTCCGGTTACCTTGCAGCAGTTGCCATGGCCGCCAAGGTGCAGGGCAGGGAACTGCCTGAGTTCCCCAAGACCACCGCCATCGGCGCACTTGGCCTGTATGTCAGTGATGAATCCATTCTTAACTTCCAGCCTATGAATGTGAATTTCAGTATCATCGCGCCGCTGGAAAAGCGGATCAAAAAGAAAGCAGAAAAAAATCTGGCAATCGCAAACCGGTCTCTGGAAGTGATTGATGCGCTGGTTGCCAAGGGTATTTAAGAGAAAGAGGTGTGGCAAGTGAAGATCATTCTCGATGCAATGGGCGGCGATCATGCGCCGGAAGCACCCGTGCTGGGTGCCATTGATGCGGCCAAGACCTTCGGCACCCAGATCACACTGGTCGGCCGCGGTGAAGCAATCCTTGATGTGATGCGTAAGGCCGGCATTGAAAATCTGCCTGAGGGCATGGAAATTGCCAACGCGGATGATGTGGTGGATATGCACGATGACCCCGGTTCCGTCATCCACAAGCGTAAGAATTCCTCCATGGTGGTCGGCCTGAGAATGCTGGCCGATGGACAGGGTGATGCATTCGTTTCTGCCGGTTCCACCGGTGCGCTGCTGACCGGTGCGACCCTGATCGTCAAGCGTGTCAAGGGCATCCGCCGTGCAGCCATGGGTCCGGCTTTCCCCAATAAGGCAGGCGGTAAGACCGTTATCTGCGACTGCGGTGCCAATGCCGAGTGCACGCCTGAATTTTTGCTCCAGTTTGGCCTGGTGGGCAGCCTGTTCGCCAAGAAAAGTCTGGGTGTTGCGAACCCCAAGGTTGGCCTTCTGAACATCGGTACCGAAGATTCCAAGGGCACACCCCTGCAGAAGGAGGCCTATGCCAAGCTGCAGAAGGCACACGATCAGGGACTGTTGAACTTTGTCGGCAACGTGGAAGCCCGTGATGTACCTCTGGGTGCGGTGGATGTGGTGGTCTGCGACGGATTTGCAGGCAATGTACTGCTCAAATCTATCGAAGGTACTGCAATGTACATGGGAAGCCTGATGAAACATAAGATATTCAAGCGAAATTTCTTCTCCAAGCTGGGCTATCTGCTGTGCAAGCCGGGTGTGGATGAAGTCATGAGCCTGCTGGACTACCGTACCATCGGTGGCACTCAGTTTCTGGGTATCAAAAAGCCCGTTATTAAGGCACACGGCTCTTCTGATGCACTGGCATTCCGCAATGCCATCCGTCAGGCAGAAGAGGCAACCAAGGCAGACTTCTGCGCCGAGTTGGAACAGGCTTTGGCCATGATTAAGGAGACTGCCAATGATTAAGGATCTGGAAGCGGCGATCGGTTACCGTTTCAAGAATATCACGCTGCTGCAAAATGCACTGACCCATTCTTCTTATGCCAACGAGCACTGGCATAACAGCCTGAAAAGCAATGAACGTCTGGAATTTCTGGGCGATTCCATTCTGGGTATGGTGGTCGCGGAGTACCTGTACAAGTCTTTTCCGGACCGGCCTGAGGGCGAGCTGACCCGCATGCGGGCAGACATGGTCTGCGAGACCACGCTGGCCTCTGTTGCGGCACGCATCGAGCTGGGCCGGCATCTGATGCTGGGCAACGGCGAAGAGCGCTTCGGCGGCAGGAGCCGGGATTCCATTCTGGCCGATGCTGTAGAGTCTGTGATTGCTGCAAGCTTTCTGGACGGTGGAATGATTGCAGCCAGAAACTTTATTGAAAAGTTCATTCTGGTTGAAGTGCCGGTGAAAAAGCTCCACAATGCCGACTATAAAACCGCTTTGCAGGAACTGGTGCAGCAGAAGAAAAACCAGACCCTGAGTTATGCACTGGTGGGTGAATCCGGACCTGACCATGACAAACACTTTGATGTGGAAGTCAGTCTCAACGGCCGCGTGATTGGCACCGGCTCCGGCAGCAGTAAAAAGCGCGCCGAGCAGATGGCTGCCAAAACCGCGCTGGAAGCAATGTAAACACGAAAAGAGGCCTTTCTGCGGGATTTTACCGCAGAAAGGCTTTTTTCTTGAAAATATGATTGAAAAATAACGGCTGATGTGGTATCATATGCCAATGATAATGCGTACGTCTGCAAGTGTGCTGTTGTGGATTGTTGAATAGAAGGTATGGAAACATGAAAAAAAGAGAACAGTTCAAAGGAATCATCCGTTTCTGGGCTGCGGCGATTCTGGTTCTGCTGCAGACCGGATTTTTTGCATATGTCTGGTTTGAATGCTACGGTGATTTGGATATTCTGTTTGCAGGACGCGGAAATGTCGTCCTGATCGGTCTGCATATGCTGATGATCTACTTCTTTATGAAGGTTTTCGGCGGCCTGAAGCTTGGACAGGACCGTGTGCGGAAAATGCTGTATTCTCAGGGACTATCCATCTTTTGCGTGAATGTGATCACATATCTCCAGTTATGCCTGATTGCAAGATGGTCCTACTTTTTAAATGTGGCACCGATGCTTTACCTGATGGCTGCAGACTTTTTACTTGCCGCCGTGTGGATTTTGGTTACAAACTGGATCTATGTAAAGCTGTATCCGCCGAAGCGGATGATCGTGGTATATGGTGGATATAGACCGGAAAGACTGATCCGCAGATTGAATGAAAAAAAGGAGAAATACACGGTTTGCGAAGTGATCTCCTGCGAATCCGGCTGGGAGGCGGCAATCAACAAAGTGGACCGGTATGATGCAGTGCTGATTTCCAATCTCTCCTCCGATAAACGGGATGAAATGATGAAGCATTGCTTTGACAAGAGTGTCTACTGCTACATCATGCCGGGCATTTCCGATATCATGATGATGGGTGTGGAGAAGGTTCAGATTTCCGATACGACCATGCTGATGCTCCGCAACCAGGGGTTGTCCGCAGGGCAGCGCTGCATCAAGCGGATCTTTGATATCGTTTTGGGTCTGATTGCGTTAATTATCGCATCTCCGATCATGCTGGTCATTGCCATCGCCATCAAGGCATATGACGGCGGACCTGTGTTCTTTACGCAGACAAGACTGACGCGGGACGAAAAGATTTTCAAGATTTATAAATTCAGAAGCATGCGGGTACAGGATGAAACGGAAAAGCGTTCCATCACCAAGAAAAATGATGACCGCATCACGCCGGTTGGCCATGTGATCCGTGATTTGCATCTGGATGAGCTGCCTCAGATTATCAATATCATCAAAGGTGATATGTCTATCGTAGGCCCCCGGCCGGAATGGACGGCTACCACCGAGGAGTACGCCCAGAACTTGCCGGAGTTCCTTTTTCGGCTGAAAGTAAAGGCGGGCTTGACCGGCTATGCACAGGTATATGGTAAGTACAATACGACACCCTATGATAAGCTGATGCTGGATCTGACCTATATTGAAAAGTATTCTTTCTGGCTGGATATCAAGATACTGCTGATGACAATTAAGGTCTTGTTTGAAAAGGAAAACACAGAAGGTGTCGAATCCTGGCAGACTTCCGCTGAGATCAACGAGGAGCCCTGAGGAACTTGAGCCATGATGCGGAAGCGCCACTGCATTCTGCGGATATAGATATTTCACACAAAAGGGACTCTTCTGGTGAACTTGTAGGGGCGGCAGGGTCACCGCCCCTACGAATCCCATCGAAAATAATACGAAATGATAGACTTTTTTGACAGTCTGTTGGGACTGCTGCATGATTGCAGCAGTCCCTTTTGCATACCTGCGGAAGAAAGATGCAAGTTGCATATTTCATTGACTTTCTACACCATTTGTAGTAAAATATATGAGACAAATTGGGGGCATATGCCCTGAAGCGCAATTTGGAGAGAAACTACGGAAAGGTGGATCATATAAATTGAAGATTCTGGTGGTCTACCAGCATTATTATCCGGAACCTTTCCGCCTCCCGGATATATGCGAAACACTGGTTCAGAGAGGGCACTCTGTAACAGTTATTACCGGAACGCCAAACTATCCGGAAGGTGAGATTTATGCGGGCTATGAAAAGGGCAAGCGGGCAGATGAGGTCATCAACGGAGTTCGGGTACACAGATGCCCCTTGATTCCGAGAAAAACCGGCGTGTTATTTCGTTTCCTGAACTATTACAGTTTTGCATGGGCTTCCACATGGTATGCCCATAACCTGAAAGAAGACTTTGATGTTGTGTTTGCGCATCAGACATCACCGGTTATGATGTCTCAGGCGGCAATTCATTGGGCAAAACGGAACGGGAAAAAATGTGTCCTGTACTGTCTGGATCAGTGGCCGGAAAGCCTGTTGGCCGGTGGCATCAAAAAGGGATCACTTATCTATAAGATCTACTTGCAAGTGTCCCGGAAAATTTACGGCAGGGCAGACGAACTGTTAGTTAGTTCCCGTGGTTTTATTTCCTACTTCGATAAGGTCTTAAAGCTGGGAAATAAACCGATCCGGCATCTTCCACAGTATGCGGAGGCGATGTTTGATGGTATTGCGGAAAATACAGAAGAGAAACACTGCGTGGACTTCATGTTTGCAGGCAATGTTGGCGTATTGCAGTCCGTGGAGACCATTGTTGAAGCGGCAAGGCTGCTTGAAGATGAAAGTAAAATCCGCTTCCATATCGTAGGCAGCGGTATTGCATTGGATGCTTGCAAAAAACTGGCAGAGGGTCTGACAAATATCACCTTCCACGGACGTCACGATGTTTCCGAGATGCCGCGCTTTTATGCGATGGCAGATGCCATGCTGATCACCATGAAAGATGATCCGGTGCTCTCAGCAACGCTGCCCGGTAAAGTTCAAACCTACATGGCGGCGGGAAAGCCTGTTGTTGGAGCAATTGGTGGCGAGACGGCTTGGCTGGTGAACGAAGAAGCGCTGTGTGGTCTTTGCGGACCGGCAGAAAATGCTGAAGAACTGGCAAAAAATATCCGGCAGATTGCATCTGATGATGTATGGAGAGCACACTGCGGTGAAAACGCCCGCCGCTATTATCACGAGCATTTTGAGAAAGAGCAGTTCTTCGATGTGTTGGAAACTACCCTGCGCAGAAACTGTATATGAATATGAATACGAAGCTTCCGCAGGCAGGAAGCTGGAAATAGGAGAAACAGAAATGAGCATTTTTAAGGATAAGACATTGATGATCACCGGCGGCACAGGTTCCTTTGGCAATGCTGTGCTGAATCATTTCCTTGATTCGGATATCAAGGAGATTCGTATTTTCTCCCGCGATGAAAAGAAACAGGATGATATGCGCCATGAGTTTCAGGCAAAAATGCCTGAGGTCGCAGATAAGATCAAGTTCTTTATCGGCGATGTGCGGGATCTGGCATCTGTAAAAAACGCAATGTACGGTGTCGATTATATTTTCCACGCTGCTGCCCTGAAGCAGGTTCCCTCCTGCGAGTTCTTCCCCATGGAAGCGGTGAAGACCAATGTTATCGGTACAGATAATGTTCTGACAGCAGCCATTGAAGTGGGCGCCAGAACGGTGGTCTGCCTGTCTACAGACAAGGCGGCCTATCCCGTCAATGCCATGGGTACATCCAAGGCAATGATGGAAAAGGTCGTGATTGCAAAGTCCCGTACCGTAGCACCGGAAAAAACGAAGATCTGCTGTACCCGTTACGGTAATGTCCTGTGTTCCCGCGGCAGCGTGATCCCGCTGTGGATCGAGCAGATCAAAGCTGGCAAACCCATCACCATCACAGAGCCTTCCATGACCCGATTCGTTATGTCGCTGGATGAAGCTGTGGATCTGGTGCTGTTTGCATTCCAGAATGGTGAAAATGGTGATATTCTGGTTCAGAAGGCACCCTCCTGCACGATTGAGGTGCTGGCACAGGCGGTGGTTGGCCTGTTCCATCCCGGGCATGAGATCAAAGTCATCGGCATCCGCCATGGCGAGAAGCTGTATGAAACCCTGCTGACCAATGAAGAATGCGCCGATGCCATCGACATGGGAGATTTCTACCGGGTACCCAGTGACAAGCGCGATCTGAACTACGATAAGTATTTTAAAGACGGCAATGTGGAACGCAACCCCTTGCATGAGTTTGATTCCAGCAACACAGAGCTTATGACTGTAGAGCAGGTACAGCAGAAGCTACTGACCCTTCAGTATATTCAGGACGAGCTGGCTGCATGGGAGGCTAAGTGAGCATGAATATCCTGGTTACCGGTGCGGCGGGGTTTGTGGGAAAAAATCTGACCGCAGCACTGCAGAATATTCGTGAAGGAAAAGATAAAACCCACCCCGGACTGGAGATCGGCGAGCTGTTTCTATATGACATCGATTCTCCGCAGGAATTGCTGGAAGAGGGATGCCGTAAAGCGGACTTTGTATTCAATCTGGCCGGCGTAAACCGTCCTCAGAATCAGGAGGAGTTTATGCAGGGCAATTTCGGCTTTGCATCCACGCTGCTGGATACTCTGAAAAAATATGGCAATACCTGCCCGGTCATGCTGTCGTCTTCCATTCAGGCAACCCTGCTGGGCCGTTATGCGGGCAGTGAATATGGAAAATCCAAGAAAGCGGGAGAGGGACTGTTCTTCTCTTATGCGCAGCAGACCGGTGCAAAGGTGCTTGTTTACCGGTTTCCGAATCTTTTCGGAAAATGGTGCCGCCCCAATTACAACAGCGCGGTGGCAACGTTCTGCAATAACATCGCTAATGATCTGCCCATTGTGGTGAATGACCCGTCCACCGAACTGGAACTGCTGTATATCGATGATCTGATCGATGAGATGATAGCCGCACTGCAGGGCAGGGAACACCGCTGCGAATTTGACGGTGTGGGAACGGTTCTTTGTGAAAATGGCCGCTATTGTGCCGCGCCTGTTACACACCGTGTCACTTTGGGACGCATTGTGGAGCTGCTGGAAGTATTCAAAAATCAGAGCAGCACGCTGGTTATGCCGGAGATTCCCCATCATTCTTTCGAAAAGAAGCTGTATTCTACCTATCTAAGCTATTTGCCGAAAGAAAAGGTGTCCTTCCCGTTGAAAATGAATGTGGATAACCGCGGCAGCTTTACAGAATTGCTCCGTACGGAAAAGTGCGGCCAGTTCAGTGTGAACATCAGCAAGCCCGGTATCACAAAGGGTCAGCACTGGCATCACACAAAATGGGAATTTTTTATCGTGGTGTCCGGTCATGGCCTGATTCAGATGCGGAAAATTGGCAGCGATGAGGTACTGAATTTTGAAGTGAGCGGTGAAAAAATCGAAGCTGTGCACATGCTTCCCGGTTATACACATAACATCATCAACCTGTCCGGTACACAGGATCTGGTGACGGTCATGTGGGCAAATGAACAATTCGATCCGAACAAGCCGGATACCTTTTTTGAAAAGGTTTAAACAATAATTGCAGCTTGTGCATACTCAAAAGTGATCGAAAAACGGTGGTCAAACGCCGGTACTTGAGGAAATGAGGAAAAACCATGGTAAGTTCAGGTAACCCGTTCAAAAATAACGGCAAATTAAAGCTGCTGATCATCGTTGGTACCCGACCGGAAATTATCCGGCTGGCCGCGGTTATCACAAAATGCCGCAAATATTTCGATACGGTACTGGCGCATACCGGTCAGAATTACGATTATAACCTTAACGGTGTATTCTTTCGTGATCTTCAACTGGAGGATCCGGAAGTTTATATGGATGCGGTAGGCAAGGATCTGGGCGAGACGATGGGCAATATCATTGCCAGATCCTATCAGTTGATGGCACAAATCAAACCCGATGCCGTTCTTGTTCTGGGCGATACCAATTCCTGCCTGTCCGCAATTTCGGCGAAGCGGCTGCATATCCCTGTTTTCCATATGGAAGCAGGTAACCGCTGCAAGGATGAGTGCCTGCCCGAGGAGACAAACCGCCGCATCGTGGATATTATCTCGGATGTGAATCTGGCGTATTCAGAGCATGCCAGAAAGTATCTGCATGAATGTGGTATGCCGAAGGAACGGGTTTACGTTACAGGTTCTCCCATGGCAGAGGTGCTGCATGCCAATCTGATGCAGATCGAAGCAAGCGATGTGCATGCACGGCTGGGTCTGGAAAAGGGGAAATATATTCTTCTGTCTGCCCACCGCGAGGAGAATATTGATACGGAAAAGAATTTCCTGTCCCTTTTCAATGCCATCAATGCCATGGCAGAAAAGTATGACATGCCCATTCTCTATTCCTGCCATCCCCGTTCCAGAAAGCGCCTGGAAGCAACCGGCTTCCGGCTGGATCCCCGGGTGCGGCTGAATGAGCCGCTGGGTTTCCATGATTATAACTGCCTGCAGATGAATGCTTTTGCAGTGGTATCCGATTCCGGTACACTGCCGGAGGAGAGCAGCTTCTTTACCTCTGTGGGGCATCCGTTCCCTGCAGTTTGCATCCGCACTTCTACGGAACGTCCGGAGGCGCTGGATAAGGCATGCTTCATTCTGGCCGGTATCGATGAAAAGGGACTTCTGCAGGCTGTGGATACTGCGGTGCAGATGAATCTGGATGGTGATTACGGAATCCCTGTGCCGGACTATGTGGAGGAAAGCGTTTCCACAAAAGTGGTCAAAATCATCCAGTCTTACACAGGCGTGGTAAATAAGATGACCTGGCGGAAATATTAACAAAAGGATGTGCGCAGAACATGAAAATTCTTCACCTTTGCCTGGCAAATTTCTATATTGATAACTACAACTATCAAGAGAATGTTTTGCCGCGCATCAATAAAGAAGATGGACATGATGTGCGCATTCTTGCATCAACAGCAACGTTTACGGATAATCTGGATATCGGATTTGTAGAACCTTCTGAATATATGACGGAATACGGCGTTCCCATCAAGCGGCTGCCCTATGTAAAAACCGGCCCCGATATCATCACGTGGAGAATCCGCAAATATCCCAATGTTTACGAAGAGATCGCGGCATTTGCGCCGGATGTGATCATGGCGCATGCCCTGTCTTTCTGGTCTGTACTGGATGTGATCCGTTATAAGAAAGAACATCCAGAAGTCAAGTTTTATGCCGACACCCATACGGCTGCCTATAACAGCGGAAGAAACTGGGTCACGATGCATGTGCTGCACCGCGGTTTGTACCGTTGGCTGATTCAGAAGGCACTGCCGTATCTGGATAAATATTTTTATATCGGTATCAGTGAACGGGATTTTTCCAGAGAACACTATGGAATCCCTTTGGAAATGATGGAATTTCTTCCGCTGGGAGGCAATCTTCTGGGGGAAGAAGAATACCGGACGCACCGTACCGTTCGGCGAAAAGAGCTGGAGCTTGAAGAAAATGAGCTTTTGCTGCTTCATTCCGGCAAGATGGATGCAATGAAACGGACAAAAGAGCTGTTGGAAGCTTTTTCTGCTGTTTCTGAGTTGAAAGCAAAACTGGTCATCATTGGTTCTATCGCGGAAAGTGAAAAGCAGGCATTGTCAGCGTTGATGGAGGCAGACCCGCGTGTGGTCTATCTTGGGTGGAAGCAGTCTTCTGAACTTCTGGAATACCTGTGTGCCTGCGATTTATACTGCCAGCCGGGCAGTGTGTCCGCTACGATGCAAAATGCTATTTGCTACGGCTGTCCCGTTATGGCGTACCCGCATGCAGCCTACACGGAGGATCTGGATTTTGGTAATATTCTCTGGGTGAAGACCTGTGAGGATATGGAGGACACGTTCCGGAACCTTGCTGCAGGCAGAATTGATATGGCGGCATTGCGCAAAGGTTCTGAACGTTGCGCAAGAGAACTGCTGGATTACCGCATGCTGGCAGCGCGCTTGTACCGCTAGTCAAATAAATTCTGAAAGAGTTTGTAAAAATAGAGAAGGAATGTTTATGCAATTCATCGATCTAAAAGCCCAGTATCAGGCTTTAAAAGCGGAAATTAACGAAAATATTCAGGCAGTTTTGGATGATGGCCGCTATATCGGCGGTCCTTATGTGAAGGAACTGGAGGAGAAACTTGCAGCCTATGTGGGCCGCAAGCACTGCATCAGCTGTGCAAACGGCACCGATGCCCTGCAGATCGCCTATATGGTCTACGGCATCGGTGCGGGTGATGCCGTGTTCTGCTCCGATATTACCTTCATTGCCTCCACCGAGCCTTCTAAAATGCTGGGTGCGACCTCCGTGTTTTGCGACATTCAGCCCGATACTTACAACCTGTGCCCCGAAAGTCTGGAGCGCCAGATCAAGGCAGTTCTGGCAGAGGGCAGGCTGACCCCCAAGGCAGTGATTGCGGTCGATATTCTGGGCAATCCCTGCGACTATGATGCCATCATTCCCATCTGCGAAAAGTACGGCCTGATCCTGATTGAGGATGCGGCTCAGAGCTTCGGCGCAACCTATAAGGGCAAGAAATGCTGTGCATTTGGTGAAATTGCAACAACCTCTTTCTTTCCCGCAAAGCCGCTTGGCTGCTATGGTGACGGCGGCGCGATATTTGTGGATGACGACGAACTGGCAGCGGTGATCCGCTCCATCTGCGTCCATGGCAAGGGACCCAAGGGCAAGTATGACAATGTGCGTGTGGGTGTCAACTCCCGTCTGGACACCATTCAGGCGGCTATCCTGCTGCCAAAATTCAAGGCATTGGAAGCATATGAGCTGGAAAACCGCCAGATTGTGGCAGACCGCTACAATGCAGCCTTTTCCGGATATTTCCAGACACCCTTTGTGCCGGAAGATTGCCAGTCCGTCTATGCGCAGTATGCGATTCTGGCTCCGGACACCGCTACCCGCGACCGTGTCGTTGCACATCTGACGGAAAAGAAGATCCCCAATATGATCTACTATCCCACTCCCCAGCATGCCCTGCCGGTATTCAGCGAAGAACCGGGCTATGGAGAGGCATTTACCAATGCGGATGACTACTGCGCCCGCACCCTGAGCCTGCCCATGCATCCGTATCTGGATAAAGAAGAGCAGCAGATCATCATTGACGCAGTTCTGGAGGCACTTTAATGGAGAAAAATTACTTTGTCCATGAATCCAGCTATGTGGATGATGGGTGTGAGATCGGAGAAGGCACCAGAATCTGGCACTTCTGCCACATTCAGAGCGGTGCCCGAATCGGAAAAAAGTGCTCGTTGGGTCAGAATGTGAATATCAGCAACAATGTGGTCGTTGGTGACGGCTGCAAATTGCAGAATAATGTTTCTCTTTACGAGGGTGTTGAACTGGAGGACAATGTATTCTGCGGCCCCAGCTGCGTGTTCACAAACGACCTGACGCCCCGTGCCAAGTATCCCAAGGGTCGCGCCAATTATAAGCGTACACTGATTAAAGAGGGCGCTTCTATCGGTGCCAACGCCACCATTGTCTGCGGTCACACGGTGGGCCGCTGTGCGTTGATCGGCGCAGGTGCTGTGGTGGCCTGTGATGTGCCGGATTATGCGTTGATGCTGGGCGTTCCAGCCCGGCTGGCCGGATATGTCTGCCGCTGCGGTGAGCGGATGAGGTTTGAAAATAACAAGGCAACTTGCCCGGCCTGTAAGAGAAATTATAAGATAGATAACAATGAAGTAGAGGAGATCGAGTGACATGTCCATCAAACAGGAACTGATCGAAAAGATTCAAAATAAAACGCTGACCATGGGTGTCTGTGGTCTGGGTTACGTGGGCCTGCCCCTGGCAGTTGACAAGGCAAAGCACGGCTTCAAGACCATTGGATTCGATGTGCAGAAGCAGAAGGTGGACATGGTCAATGCAGGCCAAAATTATATCGGCGACGTTGTGGATGCCGACCTGCAGGAGCTGGTTGCCTCCGGCATGCTGAAGGCTACTTCTGATTTCAGCTTTGTGGGCGAAGTAGATTTTATTGCCATCTGTGTGCCCACTCCCCTGGATGCCCACCAGCAGCCCGACATCAGCTATGTGAAGAATTCTGCCATTGAAATCGCCAAGTATCTGAAGCGGGGCACCATGGTGGTTCTGGAATCCACCACCTACCCCGGCACTACCGAGGAACTGCTGCTGCCCATTCTGGAGCAGGGAAGCGGCCTGAAGTGCGGCGAGGACTTCTATCTGGGCTTCTCTCCCGAGCGCGTGGATCCCGGCAACCTGATCTATAAAACCAGCAATACCCCCAAGGTCGTTGGTGCAGTTGGTAAGGATGCTGCAGAGGTGATTTCCATGGTCTATTCTGCGATTCTGGACAGCGATGTCCACACTGTTTCCTGCCCTGCGGTTGCGGAAATGGAAAAGATTCTGGAGAACACTTACCGCAACATTAACATCGGCCTTGTCAATGAAATGGCGATCCTGTGCAATAAGATGGGCATCAATATCTGGGAAGTCATCGATGCAGCCAAGACCAAGCCCTATGGTTTCCAGGCATTCTATCCCGGCCCCGGCCTCGGCGGCCACTGCATCCCTCTGGATCCCTACTACCTGAGCTGGAAGGCAAGGGAGTACGGCTTCCATACGTCTATGATCGAATCATCCATGATGATCAATGACCGGATGCCCGAGTACACCGTAGAGCGCGCCGGCAAGATCCTGAACCGCTGCAAGAAGCCTCTGAATGGCTCCAAGGTTCTGATTTTGGGTGTTGCCTATAAGCAGGATATCGATGATTACCGTGAAAGTCCTGCGGTGCGCGTCATTGAAGAATTCCACAAGACCGGTGCACTGGTGGATTTCTATGATCCCTATATCCCTGCCTACCGCGAAAAGGGTCAGTGGTTCGAGGGTTTGACCGAGATCAACCCCGAGATCATTGCAAAGTACGATCTGGTCTGCATCACCACCGCACACTCGAATGTCGATTACGAGATGGTCGCAAACGTGGGTGTTCCCGTATTTGACAGTAAGAATGTGACCAAAAAGGTGAGCAACCGGGAGAATATTGAAATCCTGTAATTATGCAGATACTGCCCTCTTTTACGAGGCTATATAAAAAGAATTGAGGAAACATCGATGAACTACGCACTGATTGGCTGCGGCAGAATTGCCACAAATCACATCAAAGCAGCGGTTAACAACAAACTGAATATTGTGGCAGTTTGCGATGTTTTGCCGGAGGCGATGGAGAGCCTGCTTGCAAAGCATGGCCTTGAAAATGATTCTTCCATTAAGCGTTATACGGACTATAAGCAGATGATCGAAGAAAACGACATCACGCTTGTAAGTATTGCAACGGAAAGTGGCATCCATGCCGAGATCGCACTGCACTGCATCGACTGCGGTGTTAATGTGATCATCGAAAAGCCCATGGCCATGTCCATTGACGATGCCGAAGAGATCATCCGCCGCAGCGAAGAAAAGGGCATCAAAGTTTCCGCCTGCCATCAGAACCGGTTCAACATTGCCATTCAGGAGCTGCGCCGTGCTGTGGAGACAGGCCGCTTTGGACAACTGTCCCACGGTTCTATCCATGTGCGCTGGAATCGTAATCAGGATTACTATACCCAGGCACCCTGGCGCGGTACATGGGCGCAGGACGGCGGCTGCCTGATGAACCAGTGCATCCACGGTATTGACCTGCTGCGCTGGATGATGGGAGACGAAGTGGAAGAAGTCTACGGCGTTACCAAACAGCAGTTCCACGATTATCTGGAATGCGAAGACATCGGCATGGCTGTCGTGAAGTTCAAAAACGGTGCTGTTGGTACCATTGAAGGCACGACGAACGTTTATCCCCGCAACTTAGAGGAAACACTGTACATGTTCGGTGAGAATGGTACCGTGAAGATTGGTGGCACTTCCACCAACAACATCGATGTCTGGAACTTTGCGGATGAAAGTGAAGACGACCAGAAGAATAAAGGTCTGCAGGAGGCAACCTCCAATGTCTATGGCAATGGTCACACCAGCCTGTTTGCAGACGTGATGGATGCGATTGAAAACGACCGCAAACCCTATGTGGATGCCGTTGCCGGCCGCAATGCGCTGGAAATGATTCTTGCGATCTACCAGTCGGCCGCCACCGGCGTACCCGTAAAGCTGCCTTTGAAGGGTGTTGCTTCTACTGACTTTTCCGGGAGATTTGATAAATGAGCGAATATAAAATTTGCAAAAGATGTGTGATGGACAATCGCGGTGATCCGAATATCAGATTTGATGAAAACGGATACTGTAATTATTGTACGCCCGCCATCGAAACGCTGGCACTGCAGAAACAGCTGATCGATGAAAAAAAACTGGAGGCGCTGTTTGATAAAATCAAGCGGGATTGTAAGGATGATCCTTATGACTGCCTTGTCGGTGTTTCCGGTGGACTGGATAGCTCCTATATTATTTATCTGGGCTACAAGTATGGCCTGCGGATGCTGGGCGTGCATATTGATGATGGCTTGGATACGGAAATTGCCAAGAAAAACATCCACAACCTTTGCGAAAAGGCACAGGTCAAGCTGATCAACGTGCAGCCCGATCCGGAGCAGTATCGGGATCTTACGTTATCATTCTTTAAGGCGGCAGTCCCCGGTCTGGCACTGCCGCAGGATAATTTGATTTTGGCAGCACTTACAGATGCTGTCAAAAAATACAAGCTGAAGTATCTGCTTCATGGCAATAATATGGCTATGGAGTGCATTCTGCAATCCGGAAATGCCTATGCTCCCGCAGACAGTGTTCATATCCGTGCCATCCAGAAGCAGTTTTCCGGCAAACCCATTGACAAACTGCGCCTGACCAATACCTTTGAAAACAGCATTCTCAAGCGTCTTAGAAAAGATGTGATCCGGGTTTATCCTTTAGATCTGATTGATTACCGCTTTGATAAAGCCTTACAGGATCTGCAGGATTTTTGTGGCTATGAATACTATGGTGGTAAGCACCATGAATCTGTTTTGTGCAGATTTCTGCAATGCTGGTACCTGCCGCAGAAGTATGGTGTTGATAAGCGCAAATCCCATTTAAGCAGCCTGATTGCATCCGGACAACTGACCAGAGAAGAAGCACTGAAAGCACTGGAAGTCAGCGGCTATCCGTCGGAGGAAATGAGAAACGAAGATTTCGATAAGCTTGCTGAATTTCTGGGCATTTCCCGTGCGGAATTTGAAGCGCTGGTAGCACTGCCACCGAAATCGCATGATGATTATCCGAAATCATTTTTGTCCAATAAATTGGTTCCTTTTTTATTGAGATACAGAAAAATTCTGAGGATTGGAATATGAAAATTCTGGTTGTTGCCCAATACCAAAACGATGGTTCCCCAACGGCAATCTTTATTCATGATCAGATGAAAGCGTATGTTCGCGCCGGTCATGAGGTTGTTGCAATTGCACCAGTTGCCATTGCAAAACGGAATTGGCGGGGTGAAAGATTATCGCTTCGCACTAGAAAATGCGATATTGATGGCATCAGACATGTATTTCCCAGATATCTGTCGTTATCTCGCTATGGAACAAAGAATTTTGGAAGTGACAGTGCGATCCTGGCGATTAAAGCGCAATTTCCCGCAATTCTGGAAGGCTTTCAGCCTGATGTGATCCATGCCCATACATTGGGATTTGGAAGCGAGGTTGGTGCATGGCTGAAAGAAAAGCTGGGATGCCCGTTGGTTGTGACAACACACGGCAGTGACACATTTGTTCCTTTTCACTTAGATAGAAAGGCAGACCTGAGAAACTATGCACAAAAAGCTGATACCGTGGTATGTGTCAGTTCTTTACTGCGCAGAAAACTGGAAGAATGTGGCGTTGCAACACCGATGTGCACGATTCTCAATGGATTCGATATTTCGTATGTGGCAAGAGATACGCAAAAAGAGCCCAATTATGTGATACAGGTTGGAAGCTTGATTCCCAGAAAAAAGACGGATATCACCATTCGTGCAATTGCAAATTTAAGGAAGAAGAACAAAGATATCCGCTTTACTTCTGTAGGAGCAGGTATGGAAAGAGAGCGTTTGGAAATGCTCTGCGCAGAACTTGAGATTACGGATATTGTGACGTTTACCGGACAAATTTCAAATCAGGAGGTTCAGCAAAAAATGTCTGAAGCGACTTTTTTTGTTATGCCGAGTGTTAATGAAGGGTTCGGCATTGTCTATTTGGAAGCAATGGCAGCCGGCTGCGTTGTGATCGGTACGGAAGGCGAGGGCATTGCGGATCTGGTCGTCAATGGAGAAAACGGATTCCTTGTGCCTGCTGACGATGAGGGTGCCGTTGCGGATGTGATTCAAGCTTGTATGGATGATCCGCAGCGGACAGCAGCGATTGCTGCCCGGGGAAGCGCGTCTGCACAAAAACTGACATGGGAATACAATGCAAAGCAATATCAAGTGCTGTTTGAGGATCTTGTAAAAGGAGCGAGCCTATGAAGTCAAGTGTGTTTAACTGGCATGAAGACAAGTTAAAGACAGTATTGATTGTTTCCTGGCTGCTGACTGTCTTCTCATCGTTTCTTGGCATTGTTATTTCCTTTGGCTACCTTCCCGGAATTGGTTCGATGTTTCCATTTCGCATTTTTTTACCCGTAAGTGCTGTACTTTATCTGGTATGGATCATCCGGCGGAAGCATAATCCTTGGAAACATGCGTCTTATGTACTGCGTGTTTGCTATATATTGTGTGTTCTGCTGGTATTGCATGGAGCCTTTTCGCTTTTTCACGCAATAGATTTTGCTTTTACTTTTCGCAGATTCTTCAATTTGTGCTTTGATCTGTGTTTCTTTTATCTGGCACTGGAATTGTGTAAAGACAAGTGCGTGCTGCTGTATTCGATTCGCTGTTCCATCCCTGCACTTCTGATTCAAATTGCGTTGGGAGTTGTTGAAGTGTTTTCCGGCGGCGTTTTTTTTGAATGCCGCGACAATAATCATGACATTCATTTTCTGGGGAAGGTATGTCATTGGCCCCATGGAACATTAGAGAATCCCAATGACTACGCGATGCTGCTGGTTCTTGCTTTGGCACTGCTTTTAATGTATTGGGGGAGCCGGCACCATGAAGAAAAATGCGACTGGATTCCGGTTGTCATAATAGCACCTGTTTACTTTTTGCTTTATGCCGGTGAGGCCAGACTTTGCTTGGCTGCTTTTTTTGTTTTAATGATTGGTTTCATCGTGTATGCGCTGACATTGGAAAGAAAGAAAGGCTGGGTTCTTGCACTGTCGATCCTGTTGTTTGGGCTTATAACCTTTGGATATAACCATGAACTGATGACGGATCAAACACTGAATGCTGTGGAATCTATTGCAGTTACTGCAGAAGCTGCGCCCCTGGAAGCGGAACAGACGGTTATGCTTGCCGTGCCTTCAATGAAAGACAGATTTTTTGTGGTGGATGGGCAAACCGGTGAACTTCATATAAATCAGCGACGTAGTGATGGTATTAGGTTATACTTACTGGTGCACGCATTGGATTGCTTTATGCAGTCCAAAGGCATGGGAGTGGGTCTGGGTAACGCAGAACAGCTAGCCAGAATCAGTACGGAAAATGTAAGTGGAATCTGGAACATACATTGTTTTCTTGCGCGCATGATTGCCGATTTTGGAATCTGGTTTCTGATCCCTCTGCTTCTGATTATTTTTGAATTGCTGCGGATGTGTTTCAAGGGCATGTATCAGGGATTCAAGGAAAAGAAAATTTCGGATGCCATGAGATGGTTTTTGTATCTGTCGGTTCTGATCGGTTATCCAATTGCCTCTACTGCACCGGCAGAGGCACAGGACATACTTGTTATGTGGCTCTTTCTGGCAGGGATCATTTGGTTCCCGATGCACATGCAGAAGGCAGAAAAGAAATAATGGAGGAATGTATGGTGCCAACCTATTCGATCGTGATTCCTGTTTATAATGCTGAAAAGTATCTGGAAAGCTGCATCGATAGCGTACTGGGGCAGAACGCAGCTTCCTCTTATGAGATCATTCTGGTCAACGACGGTTCATCTGATCGGTCACCTCAGATTTGTGACCGGTATGCAAAACATGAAGCATGCATAAAAGTGATTCACCAGATCAATCAGGGCGTCAGTGCCGCAAGAAACGCTGGTATTGCTGCAGCGAGCGGCACATATATACTGTTTTTGGATGCAGATGATTATTGGGATCCGCGCATGCTGCCGGTGTTGGAGCAGGCAATCCAGAAGGAACCTGATATGGTTCAGTTTGGTTGGCAGGAATTTAATGAATATGGTGTTCAGTGTATCGAATTACCATCCATATTAACGAGCGGGAAAACAGGGGGAGAATTTCTGGAGGCACATATCGCAATTAACACTATGCCCATGGTGTCGTGTTGTGCAGTAGCTTTCAGACATCGGTTTCTGGCAGAAAACGCACTTCTTTTTCCCGTTGGAATCCGCTGCGGAGAAGATTTCGATTTCCTCATGAATTGTTTCAAACACGCCAAATTGGTGTTCAGTATTGGTGAACCATTGTATTGGTACCGTATGAATGAGACAAGCGTATCGCATACAATGAATTTCAATCAAATACGGGATGCGATATTTGTGTGTGCAAAAATGTATTATTTGTTCCCGTGTGCTATGCTTGCGGATTATTACTGTATGAATATTTTGCATATTGCAAAACTCAACAAAGAAAATGCAGATCAACTGAAGCATTTGCTGCAGGAGCATCGCGATATTCTTAAAGATGTTTCTGAAAAGAATATGCGCATTGCCTGTGTGTTTTATAAGATTTTTGGGTGGTATTATGCATCCAGATTGATACAGCTTGGGATGAAGCTGAGACATGCAAAGAAAGGTTAGACGGAACATCAATGGACATTCTGATTATTACGACTTTCTATCCACCGGATACTGCGGTTGCTGCGGTGCGCCCGTATATGATGGCAAAATATCTGACAGAGCGTGGCCATAACGTAACCGTTCTGCGCTCAGGCGAGTTTTTTAACAGTGCGTCGGACTATTTTGATATGAACATTCCGGTGCGTGTGATCTCCTATCTGGGACCCGACAGCCCGGCCGAACAGTATGCAAGGGGAGAACTGAAAGAAGTACCAGTTGTTGAGGGTAATAGCAGAATCAGCTTTTTGCCGGAGCTGATCCGTAAGCCTGTTGCATGGGCATTCAATACCTGCATGCGCCCCATCCGTTTCAAACAGGCGCAGGAGGCCATTGCTGAAAAGGTTAAAAAGCAGATGGCTGCATTGGATGGGTTGCGTGATGCGCATTTTGATGTTGTGTTTACGACCTTTGGCCAACAGGAAAATATTGCAGCCGGACAGTACGCAGCAAAGCTCTTTGGCTGCAAGCTGATTCAGGATTATCGTGATCCGCTGGCAAGACGCGTATTTCAAACAAGAGGGGAATACCGTACCCTAAAAAAGATACAGGACGATTCCATCAGGAAAGCAGATGGGTTGACCACAGTTTCAGAGGGGTTCCGGCGGGAAATGATGAAAGGCCTGGACGTACAGACTCCGAATATCACGATCTACAATGGTTATGAACCTGTGGCGCAGGAACAGCCGGTAGAAATGGTGGAACCGGGCGTATTCAGTTTTTGCTATACGGGCATTCTTTATGGTGAGCACAGCGATTTTGCGCCACTGCTGCAGGCATTGCAGAAGCTGTCAGCAGAAGGCCATATCGATCTTTCCAGGGTTAAGATCAATTATGCAGGCAAAGATTTTGACCAGCTGCGTGAGCTTGCACAGAAACTGAATATGACGGATATTCTGAACAATCATGGCTATGTCAGCCGTGGTGAAGCGGCAAGACTTCAGCAGATTTCGGATATCTTCCTTGTGCTGTCCTGGAACCGCCATGATTCGCAGGGTGTTATGCCCGGAAAATTCTACGAGGGAATCCGTGCGAAAAAACCGATTCTTTCCATTGTCAGCGGCAACCTGCCGGATAGTGAGCTGTGCTATTTGAATGAAAAGTACCATTATGGCTTCTGCTATGAAGCCAGCCGCGATGCAGCACATTTTGATGACTTTTGTGATTTTCTTGCGAAGTCCTATGAGGAAAAAATGAAGTTCGGCAGGGTGCGGCATGAAATCAGCCCGGAACTGGAAGACAGATTCCGGTATGATAATCTTGCCAAGCAGCTGGAAGATTTTATTTTGTCGATTTAAGAAGAACAGGAGCGTTTATGAAGAAGCGTTTGCTACTGGTTACCTGCGGATATCCCTTTGGTGAGTCGGAAAGAGGGTTTCTGACGGAGGAGGCAAAATTTCTTGCCTCCCGCTTTGATTTGATGATCATGGCGTTGGATAATCAGGATCCGCTTCTATATCCGACTGACGGGATTCTGCACATTGAGCGTTACCGCTTTTCTTCTTTTCGCCAGACCCGTCAAATCCGTGCGCTGCCGCATGTCTTGGATCCGGCAACCCTGCGGGAAGCATGGGCTTTTATTAAAGAAAAAAAGTTCTCTGATCCTGTCGCCAAGCTCAGACGTACGTTATATTACCGGTTTAATGTCTGGGAAATGGAGCAGCAGATCGGCAGATTGATAGCGGAGCGAAAAATTGACATTGTCTATACCTACTGGTGTGATGAATGCACGGTAGCAGCCGTAAAGCTGAAGAAACGTTTTCCTGATTTGAAAGTGGTTACCCGGTTTCATGGCATGGATCTTTATGAAGAAAGAACCCCCGAAAGCTGGCAGTTCTTCCGTAAAGAAATTGCGCGCCATGCAGATGTGCTTTGCTTTGCCTGTGCGTATGGACGGCGCTATTTTCAGCAGCACTGGGGTAGCAAGTATGCAAACAAAATGCATCTTTCCTATTTGGGCAGCGCAGACCGGGGCTTTCTGGATGCGCCCGTAACAGAACGGCTGCGGATCGTCAGTTGTTCGAATGTAATCGCGTTGAAACGTGTTGATCTGATCATTGAGGCGCTGGCGCTGCTCCCGGATTCCATACAAGTTGAATGGAATCATTTCGGAGATGGAAATTTGCGGGAGCAACTGGAAAAGCTGGCAGAAGAGCGGCTTCGGAAGCATCCGAATATCCGCTGGAAGTTCCAAGGCTTTATTCCCAATGCCGTACTGACGCAGGCATATAAAAAAATAGAACCGAACTTGTTTATCACAACCTCTTCCACAGAGGGCGGTGCGCCGGTTTCGATTCAGGAGGCATTCTCCATGGGTATTCCGGCGATCGGTACACCCATCGGTGGAATTCCGGATCTGGTTGTCGATGCGCAGACAGGCTTTTTGCTGCCTGACCAGGCAGAAGCATCCGATGTGGCGGCTGCGATCACAAAATTTGCAGCCTTGCCCGATGCCCGGAAAAGACAGATGGCAGCCTCGGCGCGCCAGCTTTGGAAAGAGAAATTTGATGCAAAGGAAAATGCCGATAAATTTACCGCATATCTGCGGAATCTGATATCGGAACAAGAAGTGAGAAAAGCATGATCAAGCAATTACTGGAAAAACTGCGTAATTTCAGCAAAGAGGGACTTTTTCATATTTTCGGCAGCAGAATGATCAGCCAGATCTGCGGATTGATTTCCTCCATGGTGGTCATCCGCCATCTGGAAAAAGTCGATTATGGATATTATATTGATGCCGTTAATATCTATTCCTATCCTGCCATATTTGCCGGAATGGGCATGGCCAATGTAATCATTCAGTATTGCAGTGAGCGGGTAAGTGAGGAGCGGAAAAAAGCGATTTACCGCTATGCATTTCTGCGCGGTAATGCGGCTAATATTCTCTTGGCGGCTGTAATTGCCGCGTTGGCTTTTTGGAAATACCAGTCCGGAAAACCGCAGACGGCATTGTATCTTCTGATGATGTGCGCGCTGCCTTTGGTCAACGATCTCGATACTTATGCGCAGACAGTACTTCGGGTAAAACGGCAGAATCAGGTCTTTGCCAATGCAAACATCATCTATTCTGTTGTGCTGCTGTTGGGCAATATCATCCTGACAAAGCGCTTGCATGTTCCGGGTCTGATTTATTCAAGATATGTGGCCTATTTCGTATCAGCGGTGATATGTATTGCCGCATTGCAGAAAAACCGGTTCTACGGTCAGATTTTAGGAACCGGGGAGCGGCTGCAGAAGACAGAACGGCGGCAGATCAATAGCTATGCTGCTGTTTGCGCGATAACAAATTTTACATCTACGGTCTTGACCCTGCTGGATGTCACCTGTCTGGAGCTTGTTCTGGGCGATCCGACGGTGCTGGCAGACTACCATGTGGCGGCGATCATTCCTTCCGCCTGTACGTTTGTTCCGTCCTGCCTGATGGTATTTTTCTATCCCAGGCTGGTTGATGCGATTTCGGAAGGAAAAGAAGCAGGCCGCCGGTATATTTTCCAGATGGCAAAGGTCTATGCAGTGGTAAACGGATTGGTATTTCTGGGAATTGCCGTGTTTGCACCGTTCCTCATTTGGGTTGTTTATGGCGAGAAGTATATGAATGTTATCCCGTTGATTCAGATTCTCAACGCAAACTATCTGGTATACTGCGTACGCAATCTGATGGGGAATACAATCGCTGCCATCAAAAAAGTGAAGATGAACCTGTACTTTGCGATCATTTCCGGCATCCTGAATATCATTTTGAATCTGACATTGATTCCCTGGCTTGGCGCTGTAGGCGCTGCAGTTGCAACGCTGATTGTAACGATTACAGTTGCAGCACTGGATTGTACCTATGTGCTGCATCACTTCCGGAAAGAAAAATAAACAGGTTTCAACAAATCCCTGCTGGATGCAGGGATTTGTTTTTTGCACTGAAAAGGAAAGAAATCCTTGCTTTTTCGCCTTGTTAAGGGTATAATAAACTGATTCATTATCAAGTTTTTGTAAGAGGTTATACTTGTGTACTTAAAAAGTTTGGAAGTGCAGGGTTTCAAGTCCTTTCCGGATAAGACCCTGATCCGCTTCGGTGACGATATCACCGCCATCGTCGGCCCCAACGGCTCCGGTAAATCGAATATTTCCGATGCCATTTTGTGGGTCATGGGTGAGCAGAGCAGCAAGACGCTCCGTGGTGCCAAGATGGAGGATGTGATCTTCGGCGGCACCCAGAAGCGCAGCGCCGTGGGGTTTGCGGAAGCAACTCTGACGCTGGACAATTCTGACCGGGCATTGCCTTATGATGCAGATGAAGTCATGGTCACCCGCCGGTATTACCGCAGCGGTGACAGTGAATATTATATTAACCGCCAGTCCGCCCGCCTGCGTGACATCAATGAGATGTTTATGGACACCGGCATGGGCAAGGAGGGCTATTCCAACATTGGACAGGGAAGAATCGATGAAATCCTGTCCCTGAAGAGCGCGGACCGTCGAGAGATTTTCGAAGAGGCAGCGGGTATCTCCAAGTACCGCCACCGCAAGGAGGAGACCGAGCGGAAGCTGGAACGGACGGAGGACAACCTGCTGCGCATCGGTGACAAGGTCTCTGAACTGGAATTGCAGTTGGAACCCTTGAAGCAGCAGTCCGAAAAGGCAAAGAAGTATCTGGAACTGAAGGACGAACTGCAGGGCGTGGAAGTTGCCGTCTGGCTGGATACGTTGGAAAAGCTCTCTGCTGCGGCAAAGAAAGCGGAAGAGGACTATGCGTCTGCATCCTTCGTGCTGCAGCAGGCTCATGATGATCTGGAACGCCTCTACCGTCAGGCAGAGGAACTGGGTAATACCCTGCGGGAAAAGGACGGCGAATTAGAAACCGTTCGTGTCAAGGTCAGCATGCTGGAAGCGACCCACCAGCAGCTGGATGGTCAGATGGCTGTGCTGCGGGGCAATGTGGAAAATAACAATGCCAACATCGCCCGCATTGAAGAGGAACTGCAGGGTCAGGAAGACCGCGGCAGCGGCATCCAGACCCAGATTGAACAGGCAAAGGAACGTATTGCTGAAATTGAGCATGCGCTGACGCAAAAATATACTGAACTACAGTCTCTGCAGCAGGAACTGTCTGCCATGGCAGCCAATGCCCAGGGCAGAAACAAACAGTTTTTTGAGTTGCGGGGCAAAGAAACATCTCTGGCGGCGGATATTGCCGGCCGTCAGGCAGATATGCGCGGTCTGGAAGATTCTATGGAGCAGACCAAAGCCCGCCTGACCCAGCTCGATGAGGATTTGAAAGCTGGCGAAGCGCGGGAACAGGAAGCCCGTGATAACCTGCACACCAGCCGCAAGGAATTGCGTGCCGCGAAAGAAACGGTCACGGCAGCAAACAATACCATTGCAGGTTATTCTCTGCGCCAGAATACCCGCGCAAAGCGGCGCGACGAACTGTCGGAGCAGCTGCGGAATTTGAATACAAAGCTTGATTCCGTTATGGCCAAGGCGCGGGTGTTCCGTGCCATGGAGCGGGATTTTGAAAGCTACAATAAATCTGTGCGCCTGATCATGCAGGAAGCCCAGCGGGGCAGCCTGCGCAATATCTACGGTCCTGTGTCCCGGTTGGTGCGCACAGAGGATCAGTATACAGTCGCCATTGAAATTGCCCTCGGTGCTGCCATGCAGCAGATCGTGGTGGGCAGCGAGGCCGACGGCAAAGCAGCCATCTCTTACCTGAAGCGCACCGGGGGCGGACGCGCTACCTTTCTGCCCCTTTCCTCTATTCAGGGCAAGCGTTTGCAGGAAGATGGATTGGATCGTTGCCGCGGTTTTATCGGCATTGCGTCCGAACTGATCGGCTGCGAGGATCGTTACCGTGCCGTGGTGGAGAATCTGTTGGGCAGAACCGTCATCGTGCAGGACATCGATGCTGCCATCAGTATGGCAAATAAATACCGTAACCGCTTTAAGATCGTCACCCTTGATGGTCAGGTCATGAACCCCGGCGGCTCCATGACCGGCGGCAGCGTCAATAAGGAAGCGGGCATTCTCTCCCGCGCCAATGAACTGGAAAAGCTGACAAAGCAGGAAAAAACCTTGCAGAACGAAAAACTGGTCTGTGAGACCAATTTGCAGGAAGCCCAGCGCCAGTTTGATGAAGTGGAGTTTGAACTGGGTACCGCACGGGAGCAGCTTCGTGAAGCGGAGGATCAGGTACTGCGCAGTGAGGGTACCGTCCGCCAGTACGAGATGCTGCTGGAAGCCATTGAAGGTGCGGCTGAATCTGCGGAGCGGGAGCGGGAGGTTCTGCGCCAGCGGGACACTTCCGACCGTGAGCGTTATGCAGCCCAGCAGGCCAAGGTGCAGGTCTATACCGAACAGTTGAACCAGACGAGATTGGAACTGGAGCGGCTGGAAGGAACACAGAATGAGGCCGAGCATGCAACCGAAACCATCACCGGCCAAATGATGCAGGTCAAGACCCAGACGGCAGCTCTGGAAGCCGAACAGGCAACCGCCTGTGGCCATATTGAGGATTTGAAGGGGCTGCAGACTGCCATGGAAGGCGACCGCGCCCAAAAGATCACTCTGATCGAGCGGATGCGCGAGGACTCCGCCCGGCTGGAAGCGGAAATCAGCCAGCTTTTGTTACGGCAGACTGATAACGACAGCGAGACGGACAAGCTGCGCCGCGCCCTGAATGAAACCCTGTCCCAGCGCGCAGAAACGGAAGCAACCAAGACCCGCAGTGAACGCGATGCACAGGAAAAGAGCAAGGACATTCTGAATATGGAACGCGCCTGTGCCGGTTTGGAGCAGAAAAAGATCACCACAGCTATGGAGGAAAAAACCATCATCGACAAGCTGTGGGATTCCTACGGCCTGACTCCTGGTACTGCCGGAGACCACCGCGGCGAGATCGAGTCCGTTGCAGCAGGAAACCGCCGTGCTGCGGAACTCAAGCGTAAGATTGGCGCACTGGGAACACCGAACCTCGGTGCCATCGAAGAATATGCCCGTGTTAACGAACGCTATACCTATCTTGCCACCCAGCGCGACGATGTGCTCAGCTCCAAGCGCGACCTGGAAGGCATCATCCGGGATATTACCAAAGAAATGACCACCATTTTTGTGGAGGAATTCAAGAAGATCGATCACTATTTCGGTCAGGTCTTTGAGGAGATGTTCGGCGGCGGCAAGGGTGCGCTGGTTCTGGAAGATCCGGAGAATCCCCTGACCTGCGGCATCGAGATCCGCGTGCAGCCCCCCGGAAAGCAGGTCAAGACTATCACCCTGCTCTCCGGCGGCGAGAAGGCATTTGTTGCCATCGCCCTGTATTTTGCGATCCTCAAAGTCCGTCCCACCCCGTTCTGCATGCTCGACGAGATCGATGCGGCGCTGGACGACCGGAACGTGGAACGTTTTGCAAATTATCTGCACAATTTGAGCAAAAAGACCCAGTTTATCGTCATTACCCACCGCCGCGGTACCATGGAGGCCTCCGATGTGCTCTACGGTGTTACCATGCAGGAACAGGGTATTTCGACGCTGCTGCGGCTGGATCTGAACCAGATGGAGCAGTATCTGGGTATTGTGGAATAAAGGAGAATCAAAAATGGGATTTTTTGATAAGATTAAAGCAGGTCTGGCCAAGACCCGTGCCGCGCTGAGTGATACACTGGGCGAAGTTTTTTCCGGCTTTCAGACCATTGATGATGATTTCTATGATGAGTTGGAGGAAACGCTGATTCTTGCAGACCTCGGCGTGGATACTGCGACAAAGGTCGTTGCGGAACTGCGCAAGCGTGCTATGAACCGGGGCTGGAACCATCCCGACCATGTGCGCTTCGGCCTGAAACAGCTGCTGACTGAAATGCTGAATGTGGGCGATACTGCACTGAACCTGAGTACGACCCCCTCTGTCATTCTGGTCATCGGTGTCAACGGCGTGGGCAAGACCACCACCATCGGCAAGATTGCCAAGCAACTGACCGACCAGGGCAAGCATGTGGTTCTGGTGGCCGGTGATACCTTCCGTGCCGCCGCAGCCGACCAGCTTGAGATCTGGGCAGAGCGTACCGGCTCCGGCATCGTGCGCCAGCATGAGGGTGCAGACCCTGCGTCCGTTGTGTATGACGGCATCCAGTCTGCCAAGGCCAGAGGCGCTGACGTAATCATCATCGATACCGCAGGAAGACTGCACAACAAGACGAACCTGATGAACGAGCTGAGTAAGATCAGCCGCGTTGTGAACCGGGAACTGCCGGATGCGGCCAAGGAGGTTCTGCTGGTGCTGGATGGCACCACCGGCCAGAACGGTCTGATCCAGGCCAGGACCTTCAAGGAGATCGCAGGCGTGACTGCCATTGCCATCACCAAGCTGGACGGCACGGCCAAGGGCGGCATCGTCATTGCGGTAGCCGATGCCTTGCAGATCCCTGTGAAGTTTGTAGGTGTGGGCGAAAAGGCAGAGGATCTGATGCCCTTTGTTTCCAAGGACTTTGTGGAAGCACTGATTGGAGAAGACGAATGAAAGTAGTTCTTGCAAGTAAAAATAAACACAAATTGGTGGAGATTAGCAAGATCACGGAGAAATTTGGTTTTGAGCTGGTACTCCAGTCCGAGCTGGGCATTGATATTGACGTAGAAGAGACCGGCACCACCTTTGAGGAGAATTCCTATCTCAAGGCAGAGGCTGTTATGAAAGCAACAGGTCTTCCCGCACTGGCTGATGATTCCGGCATTGCGGTGGATGCCCTGAACGGCGAACCCGGCATCTACTCCGCCCGTTACGGCTTTGACGATTCTCTGGACGACTGGGGCAGACTTCTTCTGCTGCTGAAGAATACCGAGCATGTGCCGGATGGTCAGCGGCAGGCGCAGTTCGTCTGTGTCATTACCATGGTCACTCCCGAGGGACAGACCATTCAGGCACGGGGCGAGATCCACGGTGAGCTGCTTCGCGCTCCTGTGGGCGAGAATGGTTTTGGCTACGATCCCATTTTCTACTATCCCCCTGCGGGCATGAGCACCGCCGAAATGCCGCCGGAGGAAAAGAATAAGGTTTCCCACCGCGGCAACGCACTGCGTGTATTCTATGAAAAATTAAAGGAGGCAGGTTATGCTGACAAGTAAAGAAAGAGCAGAACTTCGCGCTCAGGCAAATTCCATTGACACTACCCTGATCGTGGGCAAGGACGGCGTCACCGAAAATGTAGTGGCAGAGGCGGAACGCCTGCTGACCGCCCGTGAATTGGTCAAGGGTAAGGTGTTGGAAACTGCCCTGATGTCTGCCCGCGAGGTCAGTGATGAAATTTGTGAAGCCACCGGCGCTGACGGTATTTCCTGCGTCGGTTCCAAGTTTGTGATCTACCGCTTCAGCGAAAAGTGCCAGGAGGAGCGCAACCAGACCGGCCGCGCCAAACGCAAGGACACCAAGGTCAATCCTGTCCGCAAGGGTGCACAGGCCAGACGCGAGGCGGCAAAGAAGGTTCGCGAGCAGCGCAACGAGTATTTCCGCCAGCAGGCCATCGAACGCTCCATCGAGCGCAGCCGCGAAAAGAAGCTGAGAGAGCAGGATTGAGTTTTAACTGCCATTTCAAACCAGTGCGCACACTGGTTCGGAATGACAGGAGTTGTTTGAATGGAGGAGGGGAACACGGTGAAAATCGGCATCTATGGCGGTACCTACAATCCGCCCCATACCGGTCATCTTCATGCAGCAAAGCAGGCAGTTCAGCTTTTGAATCTGGACAAGCTGCTGCTGATTCCGGACCGGATCGCGCCCCACAAGGAAATTCCCACTGGCTCGCCCATGCCGCAGCAGCGGCTGCAGCTGCTGCGCATTGCCGCAGCAGCAGAGCCGAAGATGGAAGTTTCCGATATCGAGCTGAAACGGGAGGGTCCGAGCTATTCGTACCTGACTGTGGAAGCGCTGCGCGAAGAATACCCCGATGCGCAGCTGACCCTCCTGATGGGAACCGATATGTTCCTGTCCTTTCATACATGGCGGGAGCCGGAACGGATCATGAAGCAGGCAACTCTCGGCGTTTTCTACCGCGGCGAAAAAGGGGAGCGGGAGAAGATCCTTGCGCAGAAGGCTGCTTTAGAGGCGCAGGGTGCAAAGGTAGAACTGGTGGAAAATCAGATTCTTTCCATTTCGTCCACTCAGCTTCGCCGCCTGCTGGCTTTCCACTGTGCGGATGAATTTTTGCCGGAGGGCGTGGGGGACTACATCCGCGGCCAGAAGCTGTATGACACGTCTGCCGACTGGAAGAACCTGCCCATGGAGCAGCTGGAGCAGGTTGTTTTACGTCTGCTGAATCCCAACCGGATCAATCACGTTCTGGGCTGCCGGGATACGGCTGTGGAGCTTGCCAAGCGGTGGGGCGCAGATGAAACGGATGCGGCAAGAGCCGGTATCCTCCACGACATTACCAAGGCGCTGGACGGCCCCCTGCAATTGACATTGTGCCGTGAATATGGTACGATACTGGATGAATTTGGTTATAAATACCCCAAAACCCTCCATGCTTTGACAGGCAGTCTGGTGGCCGAGCGCATTTTCGGTGAAAATGCTGCAGTGGTTTCTGCTATCTGCCATCATACCACGGGAAAAGCGAATATGAGCCTGCTTGAGAAGATCATTTATGTGGCAGACTATATGGAGCCCTGCCGTAACTTCCCCGGTGTGGAAAGACTGCGGGAACTTGCGTTTTCTGATATTGACGCAGCCCTGAAGCTGGGATTGGAAATGACGTTGGAGCATCTGAAAAACTTGGGCGATGAGGTCAGCCCCGCTTCCCGGGAGGCTCTGGAATTTTTGAACAAATCTTCCGAATGAAAGGAAAGAGAATATGTTAAGTGCAAAAGAAGTTGCTTTGGCTGTTACCAAGGCGCTGGATGAAAAGAAAGGTATCGACATCAAGCTGCTGCGGATTGAAAAAATCTCCAGCCTGGCAGATTATTTTATCATCTGCACCGGTACGGTCAATACCCATGTCAAGACCCTGTGCGACTACGCAGAGTACACCATGGAGCAGCTGGGCGAGCCCATGCTGGGCCGTGAAGGTCACCGGGGCAATAGTTGGGAATTGCTGGATTTCGGCTCTGTGGTCGTTCATGTGTTTACCGATGAAGCCCGTAAATTCTACGATCTGGAGCGCCTGTGGGCTGACGCGGAATTTGTTGATCTGAGCGAAATTGTTCTGCCCGAATAAGCGAAAAATGAGTCTATGCTATGAAAGGAGATTGCAGTATGGCTACAGAAAATCCTTTTATGAATTCTTTAAAAGAAAAAGGCCTGATTGATAATCGTGAAATTGCCTTTGTGGCAGATGTTACCTGCACCAATGGCAATCGCGGCCGTGCATGGTTCTTCCTGAATGGAAGAATGCTTCATCTTTATGAAATGACCGGCATGGCAGCTTGGGGCGAGCATATTGAAACACTGGATCTGAAGGGTGCAGAGGTTCTGAAATCAAGCAGCTTTGTGCTTGGCAGCAGCCTGAAACTGAAATGTGATAACAAAACCTATACGTTTAATGGATTTGCGCAGGCTAAGAAGGTGATTGCCTGCATTACAGAAAGTTGCAATGTTTGAATCCAAAAATTTAGATAATAGAGGTAAGAGATATGCCAATCTATGATTTTTCCGCCATTGAAGCAAAATGGCACAAATACTGGGAAGAGAACAATACCTTCGCCACCGATGTTTGGGATTTCTCCAAGCCGAAGTATTACGTTCTGGATATGTTCCCTTATCCCTCCGGCGTGGGTCTGCACGCAGGCCACCCCGAGGGTTACACTGCCACTGATATCATGTCCCGCATGAAGCGCATGCAGGGCTATAACGTGCTGCACCCCATGGGCTATGACTCCTTTGGCCTGCCTGCTGAGCAGTATGCGGTCGATACCGGCAACCATCCCAATGGCTTTACCCAGAAGAACATCGAGACCTTCTCCAGCCAGCTGAAGGAACTGGGCTTTGACTATGACTGGTCCAAGGTCATTGCAACCTCCGACCCCGATTTTTACAAATGGACCCAGTGGATCTTCAAGAAGCTGTGGGAGAAGGGTTATGCAAAGCGCATTGAGATGCCTGTCAACTGGTGCGAAGCACTGGGTACGGTTCTGGCCAACGAC
>JAFYLN010000007.1 GCA_017537045.1 Oscillospiraceae bacterium
CAGCAAAATCGGCGCGGAAACCATCGAAAACCACTGTCATTCCGAGGAGGCCTGAAAGGCCGACGTGGGAATCTCCCGGTACAATGTTTGTTTCTGCACTGCTTATCGATGCATAGAAGCAGGAGATTGCCACGTCGCGCTATGCGCTCCTCGCAATGACATGTTTTTTGAGCGGCACAATGTTGCGAATTCGCCGAAATCCAATGTGAATACGAAAGATTCTACCGCGCGGGCGGCTAATAGCCGCCCCTACATTCACTATTGAAACGGCGTGATAAACTGAAATTTGAATCTCCTTGACGAAAAACGCTTCCCATGGTATGGTTACACTATAAATATGATAAGGAGCTGACTTGTTATGAACTACGAATCCGTCAACCAAGCGCTGGAAGAGCTGAAAAAGCACCAGCAGACTATGGCAGCCTACCACCATGCCATTGGCGTGGTGTATCTGGACGCCTCCACCTCTGCACCCAAAGGAACATGGGAAGGCCGTGGCAGAACTATGGCAACATTGTCCGAAATCACTTACAATCTGGAAACCGATCCCAAGATAGGTGCTATGCTTTCCTATCTGGAAGCGCATTTGGAAGAACTGAATCCGCAGGAAAAGCGCCAGGTAGAGGTTTTGCGTAAATCCTACGAACAGACAAGAAAGATCCCCGCCGACGAGGCCATTGCCTATTCTGTTCTGATGAATGATGCGCAGGCAGCTTGGGAAAAGGCAAAGAATGAAAACGATTTTGATGCTTTTGCACCGTATCTGGAAAAAATCGTGACCTTCAACCGTAAATTTGCCGGCTACTATAATCCTGATATGCTGCCCTATGATGCCCTGCTCAATGAGTACGAAGAGGGTATGAACATGGTAACGCTGGATGCATTCTTCGGCAGGCTGCGGGAAACCCTTGTTCCTTTGATCGCAAAGATTCAGGCAGCACCCCAGATCGATGACAGCTTCCTCAACCGCCATTACCCGATCGAGCAGCAGCGCAAATTCTCCGATTACCTCATGGAAGTGCTGGGTCTTGACCGCAATTACTGCGGCATTGCTGAAACCGAGCATCCTTTCACTACGAACTTTAACAATAAGGATGTCCGTATTACCACGCACTATTACGAAAATGATCTTGCAAACTCCATGTACTCCGTCATTCACGAGGGCGGCCATGCGCTTTACGAGTTGGGTGCTGAGGATCAGTATAATTTCACTGCCCTGCAGGGTGGTGTTTCCATGGGAATCCATGAAAGCCAGAGCCGTTTCTATGAGAACCTGATCGGCCGCAGCCGTGCCTTCATCCATGCCATTTTCCCCAAGGTCAAGGAGCTGTTCCCTGAGCAGCTTGCAGATGTGGATGAGGAAATGTTCTACAAGGCGGTCAATAAGGCAGAGCCTTCTCTGATCCGCACCGCAGCCGACGAGCTGACCTATGCCAACCACATCATGATCCGCTATGAGCTGGAAAAGCAGATGATCAGCGGAACGCTGGAGATCAAGGACGTGCCCGCCGCATGGAACAAGCTCTACAAGGAGTATCTGGGCATCGATGTGCCCAACGATACCCAGGGCTGCCTGCAGGATACCCATTGGTCCGGCGGTATGATCGGTTATTTCCCCTCCTATGCCCTCGGCAGCGCCTACGGTGCACAGATGATCGTCAAAATGCAGGAGGATCTGGGCGACGTATACGCAGATGTTGCCAATGGCGATCTTTCCAAGGTTACCGCATGGCTGAAAGAGAAGATCCACCGCCATGCCAGCTTCAAGAAGCCAGGTGCTTTGTTCGCAGAGGTCTGCGGCAAATTTGATGCAACCTACTACACCGACTATCTGACTAAGAAGTTCACCGAGCTTTATGGCCTGTGATATGAAGCAGTTGACACACGAACGGGTGCTGTCCATCCTGCCAGACCGCCCAGCCGATGCCCACAAGGGTGATTTTGGCAAGCTCCTTCTGCTTTGTGGCAGCCGGGGCTATACCGGCGCGGCATATCTTGCCGCCATGGGCGCGCTTCGCTGCGGCGCGGGACTGGTATTTCTTGGTGTTCCTGAAAGCATCTATGCCATTGAAGCGGTGAAGCTTAACGAAGCGGTCGTTTTCCCGCTTCCGGATCAGGGCGGCAAATTGTGCGAATCTGCCATCCCTGACATTCTGAACCGCCTGCCCCAAATGGATGCAGTCCTGATCGGTCCCGGTCTGGGGCAGTCGGAAGCTGTATGTTCCGTGGTAAAAGCCGTGCTGGAGCATGCGGCCTGTCCCGTGGTTCTGGATGCAGACGGTATAAACCTGGTCGCCCAGCATAAAGATATACTGCGCGATAGGACAGCTCCTACCATCCTGACACCCCATGCCGGCGAATTCCATCGCCTGGGCGGAAAAATAAGCGAAGACCGTGTGACTGCGGCACAGAAAATGGCAAATGACCTGCACTGCATGATGCTGCTGAAAGGCCGCCATACGATCATCACCGATGGCAGCACCACCTACATAAACCTCACAGGTAATCCCGGCATGGCAGTCGGCGGTAGTGGAGATGTGCTTGCAGGCATCATCACTGCGCTGCTGGGTCAGGGAATCACGCCGCTGGAAGCGGCAGCCTGCGCAGCATGGCTCCATGGTGCCGCAGGTGACATCTGCGCCAATGAAACCGGCCAGTATGGGATGCTTCCAACAGATATGGTGAATGTCTTACCGCGACTATTAAAATAGGGCGGGATATCTTTGAAACGAACAGTCGCAATTTTCCTTACCCTTTTTCTGCTTGCTGGATGTACTGGCAAGCGGGACGAGCTGGATCGGGCTATGAAGCTGCGGGCAAGTCTTCTGGGCTGCCTTGGCTGCAGCTTTGATGTAACCATCACAGCAGACTATGGGGATGAACTCTATGAATTTGCCATGACCTGTCAGGCAGAGGGACGGGAAGAATTGCAATTTACGGTCACAAAGCCAGAATCCATCGCAGGAATCACAGGCCGGATATCCTCCGGCGAGGGGAAGCTGACCTTTGACGATGCAGCATTAGAATTTCCTCTGCTGGCTGACGATCAGGTGACACCCATCAGCGGACCGTGGATTCTGATGAAAACCCTGATGGGCGGCTATTTGACTTCGGCAAACCAGGAGGATGAACTGCTGCATCTGACCATCAACGACAGCTATGAGGAAGATGCCCTGCAAATGGAAATCTGGCTCAATGCCGAAGATAAGCCTGTCTGCGGAGAGATTCTCTATGACGGACGGCGAATCGTGACAATGACCGTCGAAAATTTCGAACTCCGGTAACTTCTTTGCACTTTTTGGCATAGACTATTTTGAAGGCGTTTCCGTATAATTTCCTTATGTGCGTGGGACAATAGGTATACACTGCGTTACATAAGGGTATTTCCGGTAGCGCCGGTATATCGCTACGGAGTGTGAAGCACATGGACGCAACAGTGAAACGGGGAGATATTTTCTATGCCGATCTTTCTCCCGTGGTGGGCAGTGAGCAGGGGGGAACAAGACCTGTCCTGATCGTCCAAAACGATACAGGAAACCGCCATTCTCCCACAGTCATCGCCGCCGCCATTACCAGCCAGACGGGGAAAGCCCGTCTTCCGACACATATCAACATCGCAGGCGGAAGTGTGGGCCTCAGTAAAGATTCTGTGATCCTTCTGGAACAGATCCGCACCATAGATAAGAAGCGCCTACGGGAGCATATGGGGCATCTGGATGAACAGCAGATGATGATGGTGGACGATGCCATCGCGGTCAGTTTTGGCCTTGGCGGCAGACCCACTTAAAAGGAAAGTATAAGCCCCTTGCTGCATACACTTGCGGCAAGGGGTGATTTTTTATGGCTGAAACCTATGATATTACTTATGATGGGGTAAATGTCGGTAGGGCGCAGATGGAAAAGCAGGGCCTGTACTATGTGTTTTCCTGCCGCTGCCGTCTTCCGCAGGACGGCCTTTACCGCATCCATGTGCTGTGTGCAGACAAGCGGGAGGATCTTGGAATCTGCGTCCCTATGGGTGATGTGTTCGGTATGGACAAGAAACTACCGGCAAAGAAGCTGGGGGAGGGAACACCGTCCTTTGAACTGCTCCCCAGAGACTGGCATCCCCAGCCTGTCATCAAGGAACCAGCAGCCGCAACGGAAGAACCGGCACAGCAGGAAGAACTGTTGCTGCAGGAAGAAGCGCTGCCGGTAGAAGAACTACAGCCTGTGGAAGAGATACGGCCGGAACCGAAGGAAGAAAACCACCCAACTGTAGCCGATGAAGAAATCTTTATCCCCGTTTCTGAGGAAGAACCATTTGATCATCTGGATAAACTGGAAGACGCCCGCATGGAGATCCGTAACGATACCCCCGGAATTGTGATCCCAATGGAGGAAGAATAGATTGATATTTATCGCACCAAGTGCCGTGGATAACGTAGGGGCGACCATTGGTCGCCCGCGCAGAGAAAATGTGCCGCCGGGCGTGTTGCAGAGCGCAGCGAATCAAAACCGGGAGATTACCAGTGGCAATCTCCCGGCACGATGTTTGCTTCTGCGGCATTTACCGATGGATCGAAGCAGGAGATTGCCACGCCGCATGGCTAGTTTCCGCCATGCTCCTCGCAATGACAGAAAAAGTCAACTCCCCGCAAGGCAAGTCCTTGCAGGGAGCTTTTGTCATATATCCAGTTCCAGTCCCACCGGGCAATGGTCAGAGCCCATCACATCCGCATAGATTGGTGCGGACTTGATCTTCTCCGCCGCGCGGTCAGATACCAGAAAATAATCGATGCGCCAGCCTGCGTTCTTTTCCCGCGCCTTGAACATATAGCTCCACCAGGTGTAGCAGCCTGTTGCATCGGGATTCAGGCGGCGGAAGGAATCCGTGAAACCGGCCGCCAGCGTTTTTGTAAAGCTCTCCCGCTCCTCGTCGGAGAAGCCGGCACTGCCCCGGTTGCTCTTGGGATTTTTCAGGTCGATCTCCTGATGAGCCACATTCAGGTCACCGCAGACGATCACGACCTTTTCCTTATCCAGTTCGCAGAGATAGCTGCGGAAGGCATCGTCCCATTTTAAGCGGTGGCCGATTCTTGCCAGCTCCCGCTGGGCATTGGGGGTATAGCAGGTGACGAGAAAAAAGTCCTCGTATTCCAGTGTGATGAGCCGTCCCTCCGTGTCCAGTTCGGGATCACCCATGCCGTAACGGACGCAGAGAGGTTCTTTTTTCGCAAAAATGGCAGTACCGGAGTAGCCTTTCTTTTCGGCATAGTTCCAGAATTGCGCATAGCCGGGCAGATCCAGACCGATCTGACCCTCCTGCAGCTTTGTTTCCTGCAGGCAGAAAAAGTCGGCATCCGTTTCGTTAAAAAAGTTCTGCCAGCCCTTGCCCATGCAGGCGCGCAGACCGTTGACATTCCATGAGATAAATTTCATAATTTCCTCCGGTTCAAGGGTTATTCACTTGCCGCCTGCGTTTCAAATGCGCTGTAATCGGCAAGAAGAAGTGTGTTTTCATCCATTGTGACGCTGATTGTTTTTCTGTCAGACTGTGAATTGATATGAATGTAGGTCAGATCAGTCAATTCCAGACAGGTTTTTGCCAGTGCTGCGCAGGCAAGCGTCAGCTCCACATTCTCAAGGACAGCAAATTCTTCGCTCAGACGGATGTGAAGTGTGTTATCTTCCACACGAATATTTTCCAGCTTGCAGTTTGCAGGGAAAGGGGAATACAGCCCGGGATCCTGCGGTCCTCGCAGATACATGGAAAGCAGGTACAGCAGATCTTCTGTATGGCCTGCGGCTTCGCGAATTTCCGATGTGAGAACACCATCGGCAGAGCCGTAAACAAAATAATCAGTTCTGCGGGGATAAAAATACGCCACTGGTTCCAAGATATCACCGCTTTCGCTGTAATGGCAGCCGAGAAGACCCGTAAGAAGCAGTGTGCAGAGCATCAGGCAGAGAAGGCGTTTCATCATTCGTCTACCTCCGTTTCAAAAACAGGGAAACTGACGGTAAAAGTAGTGCCCTTGCCCAATTCCGTATCCACTGTGATCTGGCCGCGGTTGCGCTGTACGATGGCACGAACGATGGCAAGACCCAGACCACTGCCGCCGGTAGCGCGGGAACGGGCCTTATCCACGCGGTAGAACCGCTCAAAAATATGTGCCAATGCATCCGCAGGAATACCCATGCCGGTATCATGAACCTGCAAAACTGCATTATCATCCTGCCGTAGGAGGCGGACAGAAAGCTTACCTCCGGCAATATTGTATTTGATTCCGTTTTCAATCAGATTGAAAGCAATTTGATACAGGTCATCCTCCAGAATCAGAACAGGACTATCCTCAGAAAGATCGCTTTCAAGGGTGATGCTGTTCTGCCGTGCAATGCCGGAAAGCATCCGGATGACCCGTTCCACAGTCGGTGCCATCTTGATGATCTCGCACTCTTCGGTGACCTGCCCATCCACCTTTGTCAGCGACAGAAGCTTGCCTGTTGTGCGGGTCAAGCGGTCGGCTTCGTTGCCGATGTCACCTACGAATTCGCGGACGGTTTCCATGTCCATGTCATTTTGCAAAATAGAGTCCGTCAGCAGCTTGATGGATGCAAGCGGTGTTTTCAGTTCGTGGGATGCATCAGATACAAAACGGCTGCGCTTTTGCTCCGATGTCTGAAGCCGCTCGGTCAGATCGTTGAACTCATCTCCAAGGAAGCTCAGCTCATCATGGCCGCCCAATTTCAGCTTGTGTGTATAATCACCCTTCTGGATGATCCGCATGGAGGCCATGATCTTGCGCAGCCGGCGGGAATAGAATTTGGAGAAGACGAGGGAGAACAGAATCACGATCACCTCAAGAAACAGGGTGATCCGCAGCACGGTGCTCTGCAGTGATTTGATTAGTCCGCCCTGCTCCGTATCGTGCTCCATCATGTACACACAGCCCAGCGTTGTTTTATACGATACGATGGGTGTCGCCGCATGGGACTGAATAACGCCGTCGTGATACCGGGAGAAGAAAACATCGTTTCCCTCCATGGCGCAGAGGATTTCCGGAAAAAGTGCATAATAACCCGGCTCCGCATTCACACTGTCATAAAGAACCATAGCGGACTGGTCGGTGATGATCAGGCGGGTAACCTTCAGACTGACCATTTCCTCCACAGCACCGGCTACGGTCGAAGCGTTCAGTACCTCCAGACTGGAGATTTCGTCGGCTGCCAGCTGGCATTTCTCGATCATGGAGGTTTCCTTACTCTTGTTAAACAGTGTCTGACTGATATCGGAGCAGTAAATATTCAAAAGAAGCAGAACGACAAATGTGATAATCACATATACCAGTGCATACCGGCGCTGGGAGTTTGTGTATCTGCTCTGGATAAGACTATTATTTCTTGAAGTAATATCCAACGCCCCATTTCGTCATAATATATTTCGGTTCGGCAGAATTTTCTTCCAGTTTTTCGCGCAGCCGGCGGATATGCACGTCAACAGTGCGGATATCGCTGCGGTATTCATAAGCCCAGATCGTATCGAGCAGTGCTTCACGGGAATATACACGGTTGGGATTGCGCATCAGGAATTCAATCACATCGAATTCCTTTGCAGTAAGGTCTGCCAGAACACCACTGCGGTAGGCGTTGCGGGCATCCAGATCCAACGTGATGGAGCCGATGGTCAGTGTATTGGAAGGTTCCTCCTCCTGCGGTGCAGCTGCACGGGAACGGCGCAGCAACGCACGAATCCGGGCTTTCAGCTCCAGAATATTGAACGGCTTGGTCAGATAATCATCTACACCGTGGTCAAAACCGATCAGCTTATCCATATCATCGGTCTTGGCAGTGAGCATAATGATGGGGACATTGGAAAACTCCCGGATCTTGCTGCAGGCGGTCAGACCGTCCATTTCCGGCATCATGACATCCAGCACAACCAGATCCGGCTGCTGTTCCTGCACCAGCGCGACAGCTTCCATACCGTTACAGCCGGTGATCACTTCGTAGCCCTCATTTTGCAGATTAAAGCGGATACCCTTGACGAGCAAGGCCTCGTCATCGACAACCAGAATTTTCATGATTTTCATCCTCCTATGGTAACCAGATCCCAAACGGCTTCCAGTTTCTTTTCTCCGATTCCGGAAACATTCATCAGCTCGCCGACAGTTTCAAACGCGCCGTATTCATTGCGGTACGCAACGATCCGCTCTGCAATCACAGGGCCGATCCCCGGCAATGTCTGAAGCTGCGCAGCCGTGGCGGTATTGATATTGATAACCGCTGGCTCTGTTGCGGCGGCTTCTGTTGTGGCTTCTGTTTCAGCAACTGTTACGGCAGGCAGAGCCTGAATCTGTACGGGTGTCCGGTTCAGATTTCTGCCAGTAAAAAGCCCCAGAACAAATGCGGCAAAAACAAAGGTCAGCCCGATCAGCAGCTTTTGCGAAGTTTTCATTAAGATTGAACCTCCCCGCATTGACTACAAAGGGAAATGCTGATATAATATAAACCATTATACACGAAATTTTACCGCTGGACAAGTCCGGCGATCCCGTATTGAGGTAGATTTATGAAAAAAATATCCTGTCTGAGCCTGCTGCTGTGTGTTCTGCTGCTGGCGCAGGCTCTGTGCATTCCGGCTTTTGCGACGGAAGTAGAGCCTACTGAAACGGTGACACCAACTGCACCGGAGTATACCATTGAAGAACTGGGTGCCATAACAGTAAACAGCGGCTGCCGCACGATCGAGGCGCAGGTTCCCCTTGGCGGCAGTAATCCGATTTTGAAGACTGCCAAATCCGCATTCATTTATGAGCTTAATACCAATACGGTCATTTACGATTACAATCCGGACATGACCATCAGCCCCGGCACGCTGGCAAAGCTGGTCACAGCCATTGTTGCCATTGAAAAGGGTGATCTGGATCAGGAATTAACGGTCAACTCCATGAGTTACCGCACACTTCCCGGCAGCGCAGTCCGCGTTAATGCGGGTCTGAAAGAAGGCGAGAAGATGACGCTGCGGGATATGCTGCACTGCATGATCATGACATGGGCCAACGACGCAGCGGTTACCATCGCGGAGAATATTGCAGGAACACAGGAGAACTTCGTCCAGCTCATGAACCAGTGGGTGCTCGATGCGGGCTGTGAAAACACAAAATTTACCAATGTGCATGGTGTTTCTTCCGTAGAAGCAAAAACCACTGCCCGCGATGTGGTGCGCATCTATAAGCGTGCCTATGCCAATGCAGAGTTTAAAAAGCTGCTTGCGACCACGGCATACGAAGTCCCTGCTACGAATAAGACAGAAACTGTGCGTAAGCTGCAGGCAAAAAACTACCTGATGGAAGAGTACATCCTGAGTATGTATAATTATGATGGTGTTACTACCGGCTTTGCGCCCTATGGTGAAAACTACGGTGCCCATCTGGTCTGCACGGCAGAAACCGGAGGCATGACCTTTGTGGTCGTGGTTATGGGTGCAGAGCGTGAATTTGCGGCGAACGGCTGGCAGGCGACCTATTACGGCAACTATGAAGAGGCGTGGGTGCTGCTGGACTTTGCGTTTGACGGCTATAAGATGTGCCGCCTCCTCCATGACGGACAATCGCTTTATCAGTTCAATGTTGCAGGCGGTGAGAATCAGGTGGTTGCCCAGAGCAATACTGCGATGGATGCGGTTCTGCCTGTTAACGCAAAAATGAAAAACCTGCTGTATAAGTACACGATCAAGGATGGCGGACTGACAGCGCCGATTGCGAAGGATCAGGTTATTGCGACGCTGGAAATCTGGTATCAGAATTCCTGCATTGCGGAAACGGAACTCCATGCCATGTCTTCCGTCCGCGCGGTATCTGCCGGTAATCTGGATCTTCAGGGTAAGGGCAAAGGCGGTGGCGCGGATCTGAAAGGGATTCTGGCCTTTGTCGGTATTGTATTCCTGATTATCTTTATCCCCTTTGCGATTTATCTGATTATCAACAATGTGCGCCGCACGCTTGTTAGAAACCGCCGCCGCAGAAGAAGAAAGAGCCGCAGAAGGAGTCGGTAAAGATGCTTAACTGGAATGACCTCGAGAATACCTGCCGAGGCTGCACAAAATGCGGCTTGTGCGAGACCCGCCATAACGTGGTATTCGGTGTCGGACCGAAGAATGCAGATGTGATGTTTATCGGTGAAGGACCCGGCGAACAGGAGGACTTGCAGGGAGAACCCTTTGTTGGACCTGCCGGTAAGCTTCTGGATGATATGATGTCCATTATTGATCTGGATCGCAGCAATTCCTATATCGGCAACATCGTCAAGTGCCGCCCGCCCCACAACCGGGATCCGCTGGAAACAGAGCAGGATGCCTGCATTGACTACCTGCGCAACCAGGTAGCTCTGATCCAGCCGAAAATTATTATCTGCCTGGGAAGAGTTGCGGCAAAACGCCTGATTGATCCCCAGTTTCGCATCACCCGCCAGCACGGCACATGGGTACAGAAGGGGAACATCTGGATGACAGCCATCTACCATCCTTCTGCGCTGCTGCGAGATGTGACCAAGCGCCCTGAAACCTTTGATGACCTGCTTTCGATTCGTGAAAAGATCCGCCAAGTGGGTGCAAGGATATAGCAGCGTAAAAAAGTATTGACTTTTAGCCCGTTTATCGATATAATAACCGGGCTAACAAATGCTAGTGTAGCACAGTCGGTAGTGCATCTCACTCGTAATGAGAAGGTCGCCTGTTCGAGTCAGGTCACTAGCTCCAAAAGCCGGGACACCCTATAGGGTGTTCCGGCTTTGTCGTATTAGCAGAGTTTAATTATGTTTGGGTTTTTGAATGTTATGATTTTTGTTGACATTCGGGTTGCTGTATGTTATGATTTCTATAGATGTTATATAGAGGTGACAATTATGCACATATCCAGATTAAAAATTCAGGAAGCAATGTGTCAGCGCGGTATCAAAACCTTCACCGAACTGGCAGATGCTGTTGGTATTACAAAAAACCAGCTCTCACTCATGATTTCAAATAATTATAATCCATTCAAGTCTAAAGTTATGGATTTGTGTGATGCGCTTGGTGTTATGCCTGAGGATATTTTGAGTAGTGCTGCTAGTGCCGAAAATATCGAAAACCATATTTCGGAAGAAATCAAATCTGATGATGTGACGGCAATTGAACTTTTTGCTGGTGCGGGTGGTTTAGCCTTAGGAATTGAGCAGGCTGGCATCAAGACTGTAAAGCACGTAGAATTTGACAAGGCGTGCTGCGAAACTTTAAGAATGAACAGGCCGAACTGGAATGTTGCATGCGAAGATATTCATAATGTTGATTTTACAGAGTATCGTGACAAAATTGATATCGTAACTGGTGGCTTTCCCTGTCAGGCGTTTAGTTATGCCGGCAAAAAAATGGGTTTTGAAGATACGAGAGGCACGCTGTTCCATGAGTTTGCCCGTTGCATACAAGAGGTACAACCCAAAATGTTTTGGGCGGAGAATGTTCGTGGACTTGCAAGCCATGATAATGGCCGTACGCTGGAAACGATTATCACCGTATTCGAAAGCCTTGGATATACAATTGGAGATAGAAAGAGGATCCTGAATGCGTGCTATTATGGCGTTGGACAGAAGCGGGAGCGTATTGTTATTGTCGGTATTCGGAATGATTTAACAGATGTACTACATTTTGCGTATCCCGAACCTGATAAAGAATGGACAACATTACGAACTGCTTTAAAAGATTGTCCTCCGTCAATCGGCGAAGAATATAGTGCAAAAAAGAAAGCAGTTTTTGCCTTGGTTCCTCCTGGTGGCTGTTGGGTAGATCTGCCTGAGGATGTTGCAAAAGCTTATATGGGAAAGTCGTACTATAGCGGCGGAGGCCGTCGTGGAATGGCGCGCCGCATTTCTTGGGATGAACCTTGTCTTACCCTTACATGCAGTCCTTCGCAAAAGCAGACTGACCGGTGCCATCCTGAAGAGGTTAGACCATTTACTGTGAGAGAATACGCGCGAATACAAGCATTTCCTGACAACTGGCAGTTTGCGGGTGGTATTGCTGATCAATATAAGCAGATCGGCAATGCGGTTCCAGTTGAATTGGCACGCAGAATTGGCGTACAACTAAAAAAATCCATTGATGATTATAAAAAAGGGAACGAATAACGTTCCCTTTTTAATCATTCTTCAGATGCTCTTTTGATGTCATCCGCCAATTTCTGTACTGTATCTTCCACCATATCCGCAGCATTGATATCTGCGGCGACCTCAGCAAAGGCATTGATCAAATCTTCATAGAAATGATTATCGCCAGTCAAACGTGTCCAGAATTCGTCACCGATGAACACGGGGTAATCCTCATCAATTGCTTTATAGAACGAACTTAAATCATCTCGAGTACCGTAGCATACACCTACCACACAATCCATAGAAGCAATTGCTTGTCCATTTGTTCTTGCAAGGTGGATTGCACCTTTAAAGTGATCTTTGATGGTTTTCACATCATCCTTATTGATTGTATTAGGTCCGGCTTTCAATTGGCAGTACTTACGTCTGCCGTCGATGGCATCTACAAATTCAATATCCATGCCTGCGGTCATAGAAGGGTAGGATTGACGGAGCTTGTTGCAGAGCTTTTGAATAAAGTTACCAAAACTGGTGGTTACGGATGTGCCAAAAGCCCGAGGGTATAGCAATGCCTTTGCCCGATTTTCGGGCGTATCTTCGCCAAAAGCAAACATTGTAAGATATTTCAGTAAGAACGGATTCACAGTAAACTGTTCTACCTTGTTCAGATTTTTGGTGTTCTTGTAATGATTCGCTGAAAAGGAATCACGAAACAACTCTTTTGCTGTGGATAATAAAACCGTCTTTTCTGCTTCAGTCATTGGACATCCTCCTCTGCTATAGTAACTAAGTTGTAACAAAATTGATATGTAACGATTTTAATTAAGTATAGCATATATAAATGAATAGCACAATACTTGTCTGCTCCTTTCACAGCATTTTGTACATTTCGTTTTCTTTTGATAATTCGTTGCAAGCAGCGTAAATAAGTGCTATAATCTTTCCAAATGATACCTGCGAGGTGATTCTTTTGCGAAAACTTTTGAAATACATGAAAGGCTACGGCAAGGAATGTGTCCTTGGGCCTCTGTTCAAGCTGCTGGAAGCCAGCTTCGAACTGCTGATTCCGCTGGTCGTAGCCGCAATTGTCGATACCGGTATTGGAAACGGTGACCGCAGCTATGTGGTCAAAATGTGTATGGTCATGATCCTGCTGGGTCTGATCGGCCTGACCTGTGCCATCACGGCTCAGTTTTTTGCCGCCAAGGCTGCCGTTGGATTTGCAACGCGCCTGCGCCATGCGGTGCTCAAAGCGGTGTTGAGACTTTCCTATACTCAGATCGACACGGTTGGTACATCCACCATGATTACCCGCATGACCTCTGATATCAATCAGGTGCAGAACGGTGTCAATCTGGCACTGCGCCTGCTGCTGCGCTCTCCCTTTGTGGTTTTTGGCGCTATGCTCATGGCATTTACCATTGACTTTGAAGCTGCGCTGGTGTTTGCCGGAGTGATTCCCGTTCTCTGTGTTGTGGTTTTCGGTATCATGCTGGTCACGATGCCTATGTACAAGCGGGTACAGGCTGGCCTTGACAAGGTAACCTCTGCGACCCGCCAGAACCTGACCGGTGTCCGGGTTTTGCGTGCCTTTACAATGGAAGCTGCTGAAACAAGCGTTTTTGAAGAAAATACGGCAGATTTGCAGCACCGACAGCAAAACGCAGGACGGATCTCCAATCTGATGAATCCCTTGACCTTTGTCATCGTGAATCTGGCCATTGTGATTCTGATCCATATAGGTGCGCTGAAAGTTCAGAGTGGTATTCTGACACAGGGCCTTGTTGTGGCACTCTATAACTACATGTCCCAGATTCTGGTGGAACTGGTGAAGATGGCAAACCTGATCATCACGATGACCAAGGCGGCCGCCTGCGGCAGCCGTATTCAGAATGTTCTTGATATGGAATGGGATCAGAAGAACGGCACGAAGGATGCATCTTCTCTTCGTGGACAGGTGGAATTTTGTGATGTGACCGCAAAATATGAACGTGCCGGCGAAGCATCCTTGGAGCATATCAGCTTTGCAGCGCAGCCTGGTGAGACCATCGGCATCATCGGTGGTACCGGCTCGGGCAAGACAACGCTGGTCAATCTGATTCCCCGCCTGTACGATACCTTCTCCGGCACAGTTTTGCTCGATGGCACCGATATCAAAGAATATGACGTAATTTCCCTGCGCCATAAAATCGGTATCGTTCCCCAGAAGTCGGTACTGTTTAAGGGAACCATTCGCAGCAATCTGCTCTGGGGCAATGAGAACGCCACAGAAGACGAGCTTTGGTCTGCGCTGGAAATTGCACAAGCGCGGGAAATTGTAAAAGACAAAGAAGGGGAGTTGGACGCAGAGGTTGCACAGGGCGGCAATAATTTTTCAGGCGGTCAGCGTCAGCGCCTTGCCATTGCCCGCGCGCTGGTTCGCAAGCCTGCAATTCTGATTCTGGACGACAGTGCCTCCGCCCTTGACTATGCCACCGATACCGCACTCCGTATGGCCATCCGCAATATGAAAAATGCCCCCACAACATTTATCGTCTCCCAGCGTGCCGCTTCCGTACGGTATGCAGACCGGATTCTGGTGCTGGATGATGGGGAACTGGTTGGAATCGGCACCCACGACGAACTGTTGGAAACCAGCGCGGTCTATCAGGAAGTTTACTATTCCCAGTTCCCCAAGGAGGTGGCGCAGCAATGAAAAACCAGAAAACGGTTTTGAAGAAAGTCCTTCGCTATGTGCGCCCCTATGCTCTGGCGCTGATCGGCTCATTACTTTTGGCGCTGCTTTTTGTTGCCATGTCTTTGTACATCCCCATTCTGGTGGGACAGGCCATCGACTTTATCATTGATAAGGGCGCAGTCCAATTTGAACCCATGTCTGTGAAGCTGGTTCAGATCCTGATCTGTACGGCGGTTGCTGCCCTTGCACAATGGATTATGAGCCAGATCAATAATTTCGTTACATTCCGCGTCACCCGCGACATCCGCAATGAAGCGTTCCGCCATATTCAGGTGCTGCCCCTGTCTTATCTGGACAGCCATCCCCAGGGTGATACCGTCAGCCGCGTGATCTCCGATGTGGATACCTTTGCTGACGGTCTGCTTATGGGCTTTACACAGCTCTTTACCGGCATCATGACCATTGCAGGCACCCTGATTCTGATGCTTTCCATCCAGCCTGCCGTGGCGCTGGTGGTCATTGTGATCACGCCACTGTCCCTTGTGGTGGCAAACTTCATTGCAAGGCGCACCTATTCCATGTTCCGCCTGCAGTCAGCCACCCGCGGCGAGCAGACCGCCCTGATTGACGAAACCATCGGCGAAATGAAGCTGGTTCGTGCATTTGGGCAGGAGGAAGCACTGCTTGCCCAGTTTGATGAGATCAACGACCGTCTGGAAAAATGCTCCCTGCGGGCTATTTTCTTCTCCAGCATGACGAACCCTGCCACCCGTTTCGTCAACTCCGTGGTCTATGCAGCCGTTGCGCTGACCGGTGCGCTGATGTGCATCGGCGGTGGTTTTACGGTGGGCAACCTCAGCACCTTCCTCAACTATGCAAACCAGTATACCAAGCCCTTTAATGAAATTTCCGGCGTTGTCACGGAACTCCAGAACGCCCTTGCCTGCGCAGGACGCGTCTTTGAGCTGATCGAAGCCCCGGCCCGCAGCCCGGAACCCGAGCATCCCCAGATGCCCGAAACAGTCAGCGGCAGCGTAGAGATCCGCAGCCTGAAGTTTTCCTATGTGCCCGAAAAGCCCCTGATCGACGATTTTGACCTGTCCGTCAAACCCGGCCAGCGTGTTGCCATCGTCGGCCCCACCGGCTGCGGCAAGACTACCTTTATTAACCTGCTGATGCGCTTCTATGATCCTGACGGCGGCGAAATCCTGCTGGACGGCATCAACACGCTGGACATGAACCGTGGCGCGCTGCGCCGCTGTGTGGGCATGGTTTTGCAGGATACCTGGCTGAAAGCGGGAACCATCCGGGAGAATATCACCATGGGCAAGCCCGATGCCACCGACGAAGAGGTCATCGCAGCAGCCAAGCAGGCTCACGCTCACAGCTTCATCAAGCGTCTGCCTCAGGGCTACGATACGGTCATCGGGGAATCCGGCGGCAACTTCTCCCAGGGTCAGAAGCAGCTGCTCTGCATTGCCCGCGTCATGCTGTGCCTGCCGCCCATGCTGTTTCTGGATGAAGCGACCTCTTCCATCGATACCCGTACCGAGATCCGCATCCAGAAGGCCTTTGACACTATGATGAAGGGCAGAACCTCCTTCATCGTGGCGCACCGCCTGTCCACCATCCGCGAAGCAGACCTGATCCTCGTCATGCGCGACGGCCACATCGTCGAGCAGGGAACCCATGAAGAGCTGCTTGCAAAACGCGGCTTCTATGAACAGCTTTACAGAAGCCAGTTTGCCCATTGACAAGGTGAAGCCCCATCCGTTTGGATGGGGCTTTTTGCACGATTCAGCAGGGTGCGGCCTCCCGAACATGCCCACGCATGGATACACAGGAAAAGTTAAAACATTCTTAAATGGAAAAACGTGAAAGTTATGTTAGAATGAAAGCAGGAGGTGTTGTTATGAAAGCGAGCAAACGGTTAAAAGCACTGTTCGGCCTGACGTTGCTGACGCTCTGTCTGCCGTGGTTTACATACAATGCAAGGGTAATGGGCTACCGCTATGGATTTGCGTTCCTGAAATGGTTTCTGGTTCCCTTGGCCATTCTGGCTCTGTGCCTGTACTGGCCAAAGCGCAGCAGGATTCTGATTGTGCTGGGTGAAGCGGCGCATATTTCCAATTTCACTGCCATTTTCACCGCACTCGGCCTGTGGCAGCAGGTGTGCAACATCAAGTCCGGCTTCCATCTTCTGGAGGGCATCCGCACCGCACAGCCCGGTTATTGGATGGCAGTTGGCTTCTTTGTTATATTCTTTGTCTGTTTTCAGATCGAACTGATAAAAGACGCAGCGAAACCTGCGCAAAAAGCGTTTGACTGAATGCGGCGGAGCAGGAGGGATTTGTTTCATTTCCGCCTTGCGGAAATCAAGGTGTCGATGCGGTTGAACCGGCATTGAGCAACGCTCACCCGGAGCGTTGCATTTGATTGTTCAAATCCCACCTTACCTATAAAAATAACACCCATCCAGTTGGATGGGTGTTATTTTTATGGCGGAGCAGGAGGGATTTGGAGCATTATGGTGTTGCCGTCATCAAGCTGACGGCAAGCAAGTGTCCACCGGACACTTGCATGGAATTATTCAAATCCCTCAACTACTTATAAAATAAATCCCCATCATATTGGATGGGGATTTATTTTATGGCGGAGCAGGAGGGATTTGAACCCTCGGTACCCTTTTGGGGTACACACGATTTCCAGTCGTGCCCGTTATGACCACTTCGATACTGCTCCATGGCTGCAGCGCTCTTGCCGACTTGCATATGATACTATATAAGGCTGAATTTGTCAAGCCCTATTTTTACATTTTTTCGCATCTTTTTCTCAGTTGAAAAAGCACGAAATATTCTGCTTCGCAGTGTCCATACTAAGCGCGGTGATGTATATGTCAAACTCTATTTGGATGCAGGGATTTCAAATGCCGCAGTTTTCGCCCTTGCATGGAAACAGAAAAACCGATATCCTGATCGTCGGCGGGGGACTGGCCGGCTTGCTTTGTGCGTGGCAGCTCCATCAGGCCGGAGCAGATTATCTTCTCATCGAAGCGGATCGTATCTGCGGTGGAACCACCGGAAAAACCACTGCAAAAATCACGTCCCAGCATGGCCTGATTTATGATAAAATATCCCGCCGTTATGGTTTTGAAGCCGCTAAGATTTATTACGATGCCAACGAAGCGGCTTTAGGCATGTATGCCCGCCTATGCACCGGTCTGGACTGCGATTTTGAACGCAAGGATAATTATATCTACACCATCAATGCGCCTGAAAAACTGGAGCAGGAACTGCGCGCAATCTCTGAGATCGGTGCAAAGGCCGAATTTGCAGACGAACTGCCTTTGCCGTTTTCTACAAAGGGCGCAGTTTGTTTTCGCGATCAGGCGCAGTTTCACCCGCTGAAATTTGCAGCTGCCATTTCCCGCGATTTAAAGATTCTGGAGCATACGCCGGCACGTGCCTTTGATGGCAACACCGTTCTGACCGACTATGGCAGGATCACCGCGCAGAGGATCATCGTTGCCACCCATTTCCCTCTGATCAACAAGCACGGCTTCTACTTTGTAAAACAGCATCAGAACCGCTCCTATGTCATAGCTCTTGCAAATGCGCCGCGCTTCAACGGTATGTACCGCGATGAGGCAGAGGGGGGCGTGTCTTTGCGCAGTTACGGTTCCTCCCTGATCCTTGGCGGCAGTGCTCACCGGACAGGAACAGCCTCGCCCGGCTGGTCAGCGCTGGAAGCGGCAGCCCGGCAATGGTATCCATCTTCACGTTTACAGTACCGATGGGCAGCGCAGGACTGCATGACGCTGGACGGTATCCCCTATATCGGCAAATATAGCACTCACAGCCATGAGCTGTACGTTGCAACGGGCTTCAACAAATGGGGTATGACCTCTGCCATGGCAGCATCCATGATTTTGTCAGAGCAGGTGCAGGGGAGGGAGAGCCCCTATGCCTTCCCGTTTTCACCGCAGCGAAGCAATCTGCATCCCCAGCTTGCAGCCAATATTCTGGAATCTGTCTGCAACCTTCTGAAGCCCACAGCACCCCGCTGCCCACACTTAGGCTGCGCCTTGAAGTGGAATCCCTATGAACATTCATGGGACTGCCCCTGTCACGGTTCCCGGTTTGACGAGGATGGAAAGCTGCTGGAAAATCCCGCAAACGGGGATTTAAAGCGGAAACCATAAAAATTATAACCACGCGTAAAACGCGTGGTTATAAATTGCAGTGCGTCGAAAAACCGGAGATCTTCTGGTGCGCTTGTAGGGGCGGCTATTAGCCGCCCGAAGTGTTCATGATTTTTGCGTGCAAAAACAAAAGAATTATTTCATTTTTCAAAATAATACGAACATATATGAAGAAATAAAGGCGGGCGGCGGGTCGCCGCCCCTACGAATTCGATCGAAGAGAATGCGAAATGATAGACTTTTTTGACACACTCAAAAATTATAACCACGCATAAAACGCGTGGTTATAATTTGGTCGCCCAGTGGCGAGGCATTACGAACACCGGAGTGGTTCACATCGTCGATGGAAAAGGGCAGTTCTATATGTTTTTTGGAACCGCCGAGGTTGAAAACGAACTTGACGCGGTCATCGTAAACATAGGCAGCAACGAGGAATGTATCAATCAGGGCTTCCTGATAATCTTTGTCGTTGACATCGCCATGCTGGAACAATTCCAGTGTGGCGATGATTTCTTCTCTAGTCAGTGCCTCCTCGGCCTCCAATTCAGCGGCAGATATTAAACGGCTGAGTTCCTGCTTTCTGGATTCCAGCTCTGTGAGACGGCTTTGCGTTGTGGCGGAGAAGATACCTGCTTCGATGGCTGCCAGCAGATTCTTAAGGGAAGTATTGACATCGGCAAGCTGGTTCTTTAGCGTGTCCAGTTCATTGTTGCTGACGAATTTATTCTGATACTCGATGGCGGCTGATGACAGCGCTTGCACTGCTTCATTGGTGAGCATGGTATCGCGCAGAGCAGTTGCAATGAAACGTTCCATGTGGTCACGGCGGATATTCTTCTTGCTGCAGGAATCGTGATCTTCTCGACGGCCTTTGCAGGTGTAATAGAAATGCGGGGCGGAGGACTTGCTGGTGCCGGAGACACCGATCATGGGACTTTTGCAATGCCCGCAGTACAGCTTGCCGGTAAGCAGATACACACCGTTATCGCGCCGCCGCCGCTGGGGAGTCTGCCCCGTGGGATCCTTGCGACAGTTTGGTTTGCGGTGCATGATTGTCTGAACCGCATCGAACAACCCTTGCGATACGATCTGCGGGACACCACCCGGGATGCGAATATCACCGTAGATATAAACGCCTGTATAGCGCTCGTTGCTCAGCATCTGATTAAAGCTGGAACGGTTCCACGCTTTTCCCTTTTTGGTGGTGATACCACGGTTGTTCAAATCTCTGATAATTTCGGAGAGATTTTCAAGCTCGTAGACTCTGCGGAAGATCTCACGGACGATTTCTGCCTCCGGCTCACAAATCTGATAGCGGCTATCCTCGCCCTTAACATAACCAAGGGGCAATGAGCCATTGACAAGACATTTGCGGGCATTGTCTTCGTGACCACGCAGAACCTTGCGTGACAGCTCCTTGGAATAATACTCTGCCAGACCTTCCAGCATGGACTCCATGAGAATGCCGGTGGGATCATCAGAGATATTCTCCATGGCAGAGAGAACCTTGACACCGCAGGACTTGAGCTGCCGTTTGTAGACGGCACTGTCGTAACGATCCCGGGCGAAGCGGTCGAGTGTATAGACGATGACGTATGTCCAGCTGCCAGCTTTTGCATCCTGAATCATCTTCTGGAATCCGGGGCGCTTGTCGCTGGTGCCGGTGAGAGCGCGATCCTCGTAAACAGAAACAACTTCGATACCCTGCCGCTCCGCAAAGGTTTTGCAGGCGCGGATCTGCTGCTCAATGGAAACATCCCGCTGGGAATGGCTGGAATAGCGGGCATAGATTACAGCCTCGGCTGAACCCAGTGCAGCACTGGGGCAACTTTGCTTTTTCATTTGACTTTCCTTTCCAGGGCTGGTACTATAGAAGGGTAGATAGCCCCTATGGTGATACACGGGTGGTGTTCTATGTTGTCCCATCTCAGGGGTAGGAGCCTGAGATGGGATTTTTTATTTTGACGCTTCGGTGCCTGCAGCACCGGGGCGGTTTTTTATTTAACAGTAATAAGTGGCGGAGCCAAAGAAGGCGACCCACTTGCCGACAACTTCTGCGCTGCGGGCTTCGATGATCATCATGATGTTGCGCAGGGTTCTGGCGGGAATGTGGGAGTTGTTATTGCAAAGATAACAGCGACCCGTGGCGGTGATCCATATCTTTGTGGCGTTGGCAGAGGGGGCACCCTGGGACACATGGACATGAACAGGCTCTAAGGGGTCGTTTTCGTTTGACCAGAAATAAACCCAGTAGGAACCAATCTTAAAAACCTGCGGCACTGTCGAAGCCCCCTTCCTGAGAGAACTGAAGAATCAGATGGGCGGTGGAACGGATAACTTCTTCATAGCGGGTCAGCTCGTCGGGGGAAAAGCCGGACACATCCTGCCACTGATAACCGGGGAGAATGCAGAAGGCAGAGTGAAAACAATCGGTTTCATCGGGCTTTTCTACATAGACCTTTACGGTGCCATCGGGGCGCATTTCGGAATGGACGATCTCGGCGGAATCATCGAGGGTTAAAAAGGGATACATCATAAAAATTCCTCCTTTATGGGTGGCGGGGTGTGGTGTGCTTATTATGCCCGGTGAAAGCCGGGGGCGGTTTTTGTTTTATCGAACAGTACTAGTAAAAGCGACGGCCTTGCCAAGAATGCGGACGGTGTTCATTTCCTCACCGCGGAAAACAAGGGGATCGTAAAGCGGATTTTCCGGGGAGAGAATAATGCGATCGGGCAGAATCTTGACGCGCTTGAGGGTGGCTTCGTTGTCGATCAGGACAGCAGCGATCTCGCCGGACTCGACCATATCCTGCTGGCGGATATATACAATGTCACCATCATAGATGCGGGCATTAATCATGGAATCGCCCTTGCAGATCAGTGCAAAGTCCGCATTGACATGATTGGGAATGTCCACTTCACCCTCGATGTGCTCTTCGGCCAGAATGGGTGCGCCGCAGGCAATGGAGCCAAGCAATGGCACCTTGCGCATTTTAGGCATGGGAATGATGTTGGCAGGTAGGAGAAATTCTTTCTCATCAACATTCTCCCAACCCATCAAATATGCAGGAGTAGTTTGTAAAGCATTAGCAATAGGTATTAGCCGATCACCGGGAACCTTTTCAATGTCACCATTTTCATATCTATAAATCGTGGCGGGAGACACACCAAGAATCTCAGCGACGCGCTCGGCGGATAAGCCAATAGCTTTCCGCCTGCTTTTCATTCGTTGTCCAGTAGTCACAATTATCACCTCAATGCTAATATACAATAGCAGTTGCAAAAATGCAAGAAAATAATTTGCAAAAATGCAAAAAACATGTTGACAAATTTTTGAGTGTGTGTTAAGTTATCAATAGGAACTCGCAAAAATGCGAGTTAAGGAGGTGAGAGTATGAATACCAATATGGAAAAACTACGTGATAAGATGGCAGCATTGAAACTGTCTCCCGAGGATATGGCTCGCAAAATTGGTGTTGACCCCAGCACTTTTTATCGAAAAATCAAATCTGAGGGGGTTAATTTCACTGTTGGTCAGATGCACAAGATTGCAGATGTTTTGCACCTAACTAGCGAGGAAGCAACCATTATTTTTTTGAGCAATAACTCGCAATAATGCGAGATAGAAACAAGAAAGCCCTGATATAGGCAGGACTTTCTAAGATTGCGAATCTAGCTTTTCACGTATCTGATGGTACCAATCGGGTAAAGGCTGGGGATACATATCCTTTGGCACACATCGTTGGCAGGGATCTAAGTCCAGCGGTAAATCGAAAAAATGCAAAGGTTTTGCGTTTTGAGCGCATTTGTGGGAGCAGTGATATTTCTTTCTGCCGTCTGCAATAAAAACGGTGTAATCCCCAAAAGGATAATGGGGTTTGACCTTACCCTTGATCGGAGTGAAAGAATGTTTGAATCGAATGTCTTTCGGGATCGGGATGGAGTTATCTTCACCGTTGATAATTTTATGCAGGGCATCGTTATAGTGCTGTGTTCTTATCTTAGCTTGAAGCCTTTTTATTTCCGCATTCGAGGTGGCATTGATTTCCCTGATTTTGGTGGCATGATCGGTATTCATAGAATTCTTCTCTGCTGTTAGCTTGCGTATTTCTGCATCGTGAGCCGATTGAAGCTGATATATTTCCATGCTGTATTTCGATTTGAGGTTACGAATTTCTTGCTCAAATGAGCACGTTTGATTGAACAAGATTTTTCGAAAAATTACAAGAAGCAGAATGATAATTAAGACTGTTATGGAAAAAGCTATCCACTTCACAGCTGTAAGCTGTTCTTCGTAATCCGCTTTGGCAGCTTCTTTGCCGGATTTGTAGCCTGCTTCTTCACCTTTAGAGTGACCATCTTCAAAACCATCCAAGAGACCTTTTTCGTAACCGTCCTTGTATCCGTTGGTGTAAGGATCGGAATCAGGTCTGGAACCGGAAGAACCAGACGAACTGGAATCGGAGGAATAATTGGTCTGATCGTCGAAGTCGTAGGGACAGTCAATAACTCCGTCACCATTCATGTCGAAGTGAGCGTGTGCTGGATAGCCGTGGTGGTAGTGATACTCGCCGGATCCGCTGTCTATATGCCCGCCGTTGCTATCAGTTCTACCTTCATGAGCGGAAACTGGTGTGATGATGAACGACATAAAAAGGAAGAACAAAAGGAAAACATGCGCTTTTTTCATGGAAATGCCCCCTCTCAAATTGATTGTAGCAAAGGAAAAGAGAAAATGCAAGTGTGTGAGGGAAGGAGGCGGCTGAGCATGAATTTGGGCGAGTGGACGGAAAAAATACTTTCCATGTTTCGGGAAGATGGTATGACATTTGGATTTGCCATGATGATTCTGGACAATACTGCGCGCAAGCTTAAAGATGAAGTGATCGGGCAGAAGATTGATGATGAAAAGTAAAAGACTGCGCAGTGCGAGTGCGCAGCCTTAGACAAAAGCTAGTATGATTTCTTTTGCATGGTTTCATAATGAGCGAGAATCCGATCCAAAGCGGAGTTGTACAAATCGAGAAGATCTTCCGGATTCCGCCCTTTGAGCTGCTGACCCTGAACGTAAATGAGTGCTAGCTCATGAGCAACTTCCATGAGGTCACCAATGTTTTGACCGTATGACATATGATTCACCCCCTTTCGATTTGATTCTAGCAAAGGGGAGGGGGAAAGGCAAGAAAAAAGAAAGCCCTGAGGGGCGGAGGAGGGATTAACAGGTGAATGTGAATATGGTCTGCGCGGGGGATTGCACGGATCAGGTTGGTGCTGAGGCTGCGATCGCAGCGATGGATGAATACAGCCGCGCAGAGATCGGACGGAAGACATACCGCTTCGTTCGCCGGTGTATGCAGGATCCTGCTCTCCGGGAGAAGATCAAGAAAAGAGCCGCTGAGCTGCGCGCTGCGAATACGACTGATGAGGTGTGCAATGGAACAAAAATTGAAAGCTGATGTACATATCCGGCTGGATAAAAGGGAAGGGCAGGAGGACTGCCAGATCGAAGTCCGCGCGGAGGAAGCGTGGATGCTGCTGCAGGGACTGGCTCTGCTGACCATCAAATGTGCGCAGCATCTTGGATATGGTGCTGATGAGATGATTGCAAGGCTGGCAACGGTGCTGCTGGCACCGGTAGATAAAGACGGAGGAACTTGAAATGAAGCTGACGAGAAGAAGCCTTGCTCTGGTTGACGGGTTCGCATCCAGCCGCGATAAGCGGGAGCTGACCCAGAAACTTGGGGCAATCGAGCACAATGCCAGGGAACTGGCGGAGGAAGTGTGCGAAGGGTACTGCATGTACCGCAATAAGAAAGCCAGCAGCGCGGATATGGAGCTGCGGTGCAGCGAATGCCCGATGATGCGGCTTTTGGAGTTGATCGAGTAAAAAGTGCAAATTCCCAAACGCTTGGGACAAGGAGGTATATCATGATTCTTTCCAGTGGAGGAGAGGCATTTCGGAAGCTCTGGGAACTGATCCCGACAGTGAAGGACTATTGGGAATATGTTGGCTTGGCCAATGAAATCGATAACTACAGAGGAGACCGTGAAATTACTGCCTTTGATGAACAGTTTCTGCTTGACTGCCTCAATCGGTATGCACAGATGAAGGGATTCGAGCCGAGGGATGACATTTGAGCTTTGCCGCCATTACTGGCGGCGATACGGACGGGAAGCATTGCAGGTGATGCGCTCGTGAGCACAGCGAGAGAAGCGAAGTTCGAATCTCGCCCCGGCCTCCAGTGGGAGCGATGCGACCGCCGCCAGTGGCGGATTAAGGGAGCTGAGCGAGTGGCAGCGGTCGGCAGATGAGGAAGGCGCACCGTCGCCGACGAAGATGCCGGGTACCGCAACTGGATACGTGGGAAACATCGCAAGCCATTATGTAGACCTCTGTTTCAATAGCTGACAGCCGGGAAAGACCGGCAATATGGGACAGTAGCTCAATAGGCAGAGCACATGAATTGCCGGAGATTGCACCACAGGCATTCCTTGCAGTCACCACACCAGTGTGCGCACTGGTTCGCAATGACAGCATGATTGGGATGCCGGTTCGAATCCGGCCTGTCCCACCAGCACAGCTTAGACAACTGTGCATCTATTTTCTTTAGCACTCTTGCAGATGAAAGGAGGGAAGTGGATCTGTGAAGGTTTGGAGCTTCACAACGGTTTGGGCATATCTGCCGGTAGACAAAATTAAAATCATTTGGACTTGGATTGTTTTGTTTCGCGACAGTCGGCACTGTGTTCAGACTGTGCCGTGGTACACTTCGGGATTTACTTAGTAGGTATTTGTCACTGCGAGGTGTGCAGCTAACCCCATAAGGGAAACGGATTGCCACGGGCATGAATGCCCTCGCAATGACAGAAATTTCTATGGAAACCATTTCAATTTATTAAGCAATTGACCTGTCCCCGGCGGGCAGGTTTTACGGGACAGTAGGGGGTGCGTACATCCTGACGGGTGCGGCAGCCGGTTCAACTCCGGCCTGTCCCACCGAAAACAGAGGGTGCCTGCTTTTCTTCCTTTCTTTAAGCAGGCGGGAGCGGGTCGCAAAGGCGACGCAGCAGACAGCCAACGGCGGGGTGGCTGATACAAAAGAAAAAGCGGCGCTGCCCTCAGGTTGCGCCGATCAAAATCAAAATGGAGGTATAACGTAATGGATGGTAACTATCAGAACACGCAGCGGGAAGAGGAGATCTTCGACGAAGAGCTGCAGGGCATGGGGATTCCGTTTGAGGACGAAACTACACCCAAGGAAATGCCGAAGCTTGCGGTCGGCGCGGGTAGCTGCAGAACGCCTTGCAGTTCGGGAGAGCACAGCAAGGAAAACGACAAGGCAATGGATGCGACATATGCGCCGGTCAAGAAAACCGGAGCCAGTCTGCAGGCGCGTCTGATTGGATGCACGAAGTGGCTGGGTGTTTGCGGCGGTATTGCGATGCTGCTGTGGTGGTTTCAAATCAATGACCTGATGGCAATGCAGGCGGCTTATCCCTGCATTGTGGCATGCGGCATCTTGGGCGGCTTCGGCGTGGGCATGCACGCTATGCGGTGATACTATGGCACAAAAAAACGCGACACCGACAAAGGCGCAACAGGAAGTCATGAAGAAAAACGGACTGCAGCCGCATCTATTCGCTGTGGTGAAAGAACTGGATTTATCCATGATCGTCAAGTACCGCATCACCGGAGAATTCAAGGTGATCAACAAAAAGGGAGGCACGATATGTCAAAATTGAAAGCACTGACAGAAGAACAGGAATGCATTCTTCGCAGGGCCGGAATCGATCCGGAAGGGTACGGCCTGCACATGATGGACGATGAAATGATCATCCTCAAGCATTTTCAGTCCGGCCTTGAAGTAACGATCAGAAAGGCGGGTAAACGGTCATGGTTGTAAATGAAAAGGGTTTGCTGCGGGCAATGAAGGATGCATACAAAGGTCTTGGCTATAAGGTGGCGGCAAAAGACACCGGCGGTCAACTCGATATCATCATTGCTGCGAAGTACTGGACAGTGGTTATCGAAAACAGCTGCCTGCCCAGAAAGGTGCGTGCGCTGATTACGGAGCATCTGAACGATAATCTGAATCCCGGTGATGCGTTCCAAATCAAGGAGAAAGAGACGCAGACGGAGCTGTTGGAAACAGTGCTTCTGGACATTCAGAATTTCCACTCTGGCGAGAAGGAACGGCGGATCGTGCGTAAAACGGTTTTGACTCTGGGAGGATATTCACTGTGGCAATCTGTGACAGATCAGAAAGTGATCAAGCTAGATCCAGACAATGAGGATGTAATGGCATGGGATAGTAAGGTTGTCCGTCTGATCGGCGATAACCTGCTGCTGTTGGATGATACCAACAGCAGAGCGTATGTCACCTGCATGAAGTCTGAGACAGTTGAATCGAATATGCTGGCACATCTGTCTGCCGTACAATGGCCGGTTACATAAAAAGCGCGGTGCCCAAGCCGACCAAAGCAAGGCACCGCACAATTCAAAAATCCCAGCCGCATGGGGCTGTATGAGCATTATATCATACGACCCCATTTTCGGCAAGTAGAAAGTGGAGGTTAATTATGATTACAATGGGAAACTTCGCCACGCAGGCAGTAAAAAAGCTGGAGGATGGCGTTAAGGAACAGAAGACAAGAATGGGCGGCAAGGAGGCAGTTATGGCCAAGCCGATAATGAATGCACTCAAGGACTTCTGCCTGCAGAATGAAGAATTTGCGCAGGCAGTGGTGCAGGGCGGCAGCTTCGTCGACTGCCTGAAAAAAGTGGCATCCGGTGTGGGAAATTCTATTTCGGATCTGGATGCCTACAAGAAGGCGGTGCAGTTCTATTTCCCCGGCGCGGAAGTACGCATGCAGCTGACCATCGATCTGATTGATGGAATGGTTGGCAAGGAAAAACTGCCGCCGGCACCGATTGAGGACGTGACACCTAGCCTGATCCTGAATCTGGCAGATTTCTTC
>JAFYLN010000079.1 GCA_017537045.1 Oscillospiraceae bacterium
ACCGAAGCTCCGCGATCTCCTCCTTAGTCAGGCCGCTGTCACACAGAGCTGCGGCGAAGGTGGAAATACTGCGTCCACAGAGTTTCTCGAAGAAGGTTTTGCTCTGGGCGGCAAGGTAGTCATCCTGAGAAACAAGGGGGGTATAGAGGCTTCTTCTACCGACCTTCTCGATGGAAAGGAATCCTTTTTCGGAAAGTCTGGTCAGCAGGGTCAATAGAGTGGTCAGAGCCATAGGATGGGTCTGAAACAGGTGTTTTTCAATGTCCGCACGGGCGACAGGTGCCTTACATGCCCAGATGGCCTGCATCACTTCCAGCTCCGCATCGGGAAGACGGCGAATTGGGTCTTTCAAAGAAATCACTCCTCTACATTTGTAGTGTAACTATATTCTACAATCGTAGAGTAAGAATGTCAAGGAAGGTTTGTAAACTTTTATCGAATCCATTGACTTTTATAGTCTACTGGTGTAGACTATAGTTACATAGACTACACCAGTAGACTGGAGGGATAAATATGCGTGTACCCAAGATCCACGAAGGGGAGTATCGGTTCTGCCTGATCATGTGGGAGCATGAGCCGGTATCCTCCCTGGAGCTGGTCCGCCTTTGTCAGGAGAAACTGGACTGGAAGCGGACGACAACCTATACGGTCATCAAAAGACTGGGGGACCGCGGCGTTTTGAAGCTGGAAAACGGCGTGGTCACGGCACTGATTTCCAAGGAGGAAGCAGAGTCAGCGGAGATCGACACCTTTGTTGAGTCCAAGTTCGGCGGCAGTCTTCCTGCATTCGTGGCGGCCTTCACGAAGCGCAAGGATGTATCGGAAAAAGATCTGGATGAGATGCAGCGGATGATCGACCGCATTCGGAAGGGAGGGGCATGACCATGAGTGAAGCCTTCCTGAGAATTGTCAATATGAGTATCTCAGCAGGATGGCTGGTTCTGGCTGTTCTTGCCCTCAGACTCATTTTGAAGAAAGCTCCCAAGTGGGTGAATGTTCTCCTTTGGGGCATCGTTGCGGTGCGGCTTCTTTGCCCCATTTCCATCGAAAGCGCATTGAGCCTGATCCCCAGCCCCCAAACCATCAGCCCGGAAATCATGATGGATCATACACCGGAGATTACCACCGGGATCCCGGCGCTAAACAGTGCGATCAACCCGATTATTTCGGATTCCTTCGCACCGAATCCCGGTGACAGTGCCAATCCGCTGCAGATCCTGATCCCCGTGGCAGCCAATATATGGTTCCTGGGTATGGTGGTTCTGCTGCTTTATACGGCGATCAGCTACTTTTCCCTGCGCCGGAAGCTCAGAACGGCCACGATTCTCCGGGAGAATGTCTACCAGTGTGTTGCAGTGGATTCTCCCTTTGTCCTTGGAATTGTCAGGCCGAAAATTTACCTCCCGTACCAGATGGAAGGGCAGGATCTGGAGCATGTGGTGGCCCATGAGCAGGCTCATATTTGCCGAAAGGACCATTGGTGGAAGCCTCTGGGTTTCCTGCTGTTGACGGTTCACTGGTTCAATCCGCTGATGTGGATAGCCTACATCCTGCTGTGCCGGGATATCGAGCTGGCTTGTGATGAGAAGGTCATTAAGGAGCTGGGCAATGAGCAGCGAGCCGACTATACCGAGGCCCTGGTCCATTGCAGTGTGAGCCGACGCATGATCGCCGCCTGTCCGCTGGCCTTTGGCGAGGTGGGCGTGAAGGAAAGGGTGAGGAATGTGATGAATTATAGAAAGCCCAGATTCTGGATTCTGATTATCGCCATAGTTGTTAGCATCGTTGTTGCGGTGTGCTTTTTGACCAATCCCAAACCTACCACCCTTGGTGATCAAAACGGGGAATTCTCCCATGTATTTGTGGATGTGGAGGAAGTTTTCATCACCCATAGGGAAAACTACCACAGCTACCGAAACCCGGGGGACCGCTTTTTGGAAGCCTTCCGGGAAATCGGCATCACAAAAGAACCCATCAACCGGAATCTTGGTGAACGGGACCGCTCGTGGCAGGTCTGCTTTGATGGCGAATTTCTCTGCATCAGCGCCGACTGTACCGAGCTTTGGCTGGACTCCGACGTGAAGCCCTCCTACACTTACGGTGTGACAGACTCTGCTGCACTCCGATCCCTTCTGGAAAAACTCCTTCCCATAGATGAACCTCCGGAGGATGTTGTCCTCAGTGATGTACTTTACGATGATATGATTGGAATGTACAACGGTTATGTGCCCTATCAGTGCCTGTACATGACCCCTTTAAGCTCCTACTATCCCCAATTTGGGGATTCGGGCCGTACCTACACACTGTACACGGACAGCGTCTATGTAAAATCGAGAAGTGGCACTGTTATAGTCTACGATCCGGTGAGCTGGGACTGGAAAAAGATTGACTGGAATGAAGATTTCTTCAAGTCAATGCTTCTAGACACCATCGACATTCTCTCACCGGAGAAAATCCAAGTCCTCTTTGGCAGGAATCCGGAATATCAGATGCTGGGCACTGATGAATTTCTGGTGCGTACGGATGGCCGGCTGCTCATATGTCATACCATGACCCACCCCGATGGATCTAAAAATCTCTGGAGCGTCTTTGAACTGGTGACAGATACCCAGATGGGCCGGGCCCAGTGGATTTATGATCCGGCATCTAGCGCCTGCCCTGGTTTCAGCTTCACCTTTGATATGGAGTACACCCACATCACCGCCAGAACCGACCGAGGAATGCTGATCAGCTACGACAAGCCGGCCTACATTTTCCACGACCCCGGCGAGACAATCGAAGTAAATGCAGGCCATTCCCTTTACTGGTGCCCGGGAGAAATTGAGGACCGTACCCCTTCCTATATTGATTTCGCCGTTTGGAAAGGCTCAGAAGCCCTCTGTGGTGGAACCCTGCGCATCAGCTACGGCGGACAAACCGAACTGGGCCGATATAATTACAGCGCAACCATCGTCGGTTACGGCATGGGCCTGGAACAGGACGTAGCCCAAATGGGCGGCCTGATCTCTTACAAAAACTGAATCGCAGGCGCAGCTTCCGCTTAATGGGAGCTGCGTTTCTGTTTTGATATTTCAGAAATTTCTAGTAAAATATAGAGGGCGTGACTGCTGATGAGCTGCTGTTTACATTCCAGCAGATTGATATGGGTGTGCGTGTTCAGCACGAGGTCTATTCTCTGAAGAAATACCCGGATAGGAGCAAGGTTCTGATGATTTCCGCCAAGAACGGTCCGTGGCTGTGCGAATACAGCCCTCCTCAGCGTTGTTCGGATATAGCACTGTCTGATGCAGTTGAAGCAGGATATGTGGTTATGGAGGATGGCATAGCTACCCACGGGCAGGATATTTGGCACGAATTCTACGAGCAGACACAGAAGGGGAAGAAAGCCACCGTCACGATCGCCCAGTATCACACGCTAAATCCTGATCGATGCGATTCCGTTTACTATGAAATCTTCATGCAGGATTATCCATGTCTGTATGTCCATGAACTGAGCTATGACGCTAAGCAATTTACGCTCAGCAACAGTGCGGAGGAGACGAAGACCTACGAGTACCTGATGAAATACGAAGATAGTCCAAAGTCTGCATTCGGTTCTGTTGTTCCACAGTATCGATATCAATATGTACTGACCCACGACAATCGGTATACATTTGATCAGCTTTGGATGAGCATTGCAAGTTCTCAGCCTGGTGTCTACATCGATCACTACACGATTTATTCCGAACCCAAACAGTAAGTCGAATCACAAGCGCAGCTCCTCCAATAGGAGCTGCGCTTTTCTGTTTCTAAAGGATTTCTTAAGATTGAATTCCATGCATTGACAAATGGTACTACAGGTTGTAGTATGTAAGTGCGTACTACAAACTGTCGTACAAGGAGGGAATACATATGTCTGATTTCAGAATGGGTGCCGCAGAAGCACGGTTTGCGGATATCATCTGGGAAAATGAGCCCATCACCTCAGGTCAGCTGGCGAAAATCGGTCTGGCGGAGTTCCACTGGAAGAAAACCACCTCCCACACGGTTCTGAACCGGCTGTGTGACCGGGGATTGTTCAAACGGGAGGATGGTGTTGTCACCTCGCTGATCTCCCGGGAGGAATACTACGCCCTGCACAGTGAAGCCTATGTGGAGGAGACTTTCGGCGGCTCCCTGCCTGCATTTCTGGCGGCCTTCGGCACCCGGAAGCAGCTCAGCGATGCAGAGGTGGAGGAGCTGAAAAAGCTGATCGACGGAATGAGGGGGTAATGCCA
>JAFYLN010000080.1 GCA_017537045.1 Oscillospiraceae bacterium
GTTATTTGAAAAAAGCAAAGAATGGTCAAAGCCCAGCTGCGTACAGCTGGGCTTTAATTTTTATTGTATAGAGGAAGACAGTATTCTAGAGTTCTTTCAGCAGCTATCTAAAATTAGAATTTGTTACGCGGTTGCACTTTCAAGCAAAGTGAGCGATTTATTGTCGCAATCTATTTCGTATCGCAGACCTAACGGAAAAACACCAATGGGATATGCATGACCGACATTAACGTTGTACAGGATTGGGAGGTCTGGCAAATTTGCCTCAAACCCAACAATTTGCTTGTACACATCCTTATACTTCTCCAGCTTTTCTTCCACAGCAGGCTTTTATCAATCCGTTATAAATCCGTAAAAATGATATATGGAGGTGAACGGATGGTACATACAGATACTGACATACTTGGGAATGTAGTAAAGCAGGCTCGGCAGAAACCGGACATGACGATAGAAAAGCTCGCGGAACTGGTTGTCGTAACCGACTGTTACATCTATCGCATCGAAAACGAAGGGAAAAAGCCCAGCTTTGAGGTATTACATAAAATAATACAGGTACTTCATATTGATCCGGATTTGATCTTCTACCCTAGGAAGCCGACCAAAGATTCTGAGATAGAAGACCTCCTCCGGATGCTTTACAATTGCGATGAACGTTCTCTGGAAGTTGTCAAAGCAACTGCGAAAGCATTAATAGGAACCACATTGGAAAAGTAGCCGAAAGGCTGCTTTTCTTTTTACTTAGATGGTTTTGTTAAAAAGACAGGATAATACCATGCCCACGATCCATCCCACGGGCCATGCCAGCCAGATTCCGATGCTTCCGAGCTGTTGGGAAAGGAGATAGGCAAGTAAAACGCGCAGAATCAGATCGGAGAAGGTACAGATCATAAATTCCCGCATCTTGCCGCAGCCGCGCAGAACCCCATCGGAAGCCAGCTTCGTGGAAACGACCAGATAGAAGGGGGACAAGATTTTTAAGAATAGAATTCCGGTTTCGTAAGCAGTTGCGGTTGCGGATTCCAGAAACAGTCGAATCAGAAACTGACCGCCAAAGAAATATAGTATCGTCAGAGGAATACTGAATAACCAAACCATTTTTAATCCGGCATGATAACCTTGCCTTACGCGAATTGCATATCCTGCGCCCATATTCTGTGCAGAGAAGTTGGAAATGCCATTTCCTATGGTGGTGAAGGATGTGATAACCAGATTATTCAGCTTAACTGCCGCCGAGTAGCCTGCTATAACACCGGAGCCATAGGGATTGATGATCCCCTGAATCATGATGTTACCAATGGAAATGAATAGTTGCTGAAGCATGCTTGGAACAGCAATGACAGTGAACTTTTTCAGTGTATTCAAAGAGAAAACGGAAAAATCCTCAGATGGAATCCGGATAACTTTTTTCAATACCAGTACGATTGAGAGTATACAGCTGATGCCCTGGCAAATCAGTGTGGCCCAGGCAACACCGGGGACACCCATGGAGAATACTGTAACAAACAGGATATCCATTCCGATATTGGCAAGAGAAGAAAAAGCCAGAAAAAAGAACGGTGTCTTGGAATCACCGAGAGCTGTGAAGATGCCTGTGGCAACGTTATAGAAAAAGACAAAGGGTAAACTCAGAATATAGATTTTTAGATAGGCTTTGCAGTCCGAGAATACGTTTTCCGGCGTTTTGATCCATTGAAGAAGGGAATCAAGGCTTATGGTTCCAAACAGCATCAACGTCAAACACAGTGCGGCAGCGGCAATGAGGGATGTAAATACAGCAGTTTTCATTTCTCCATACTGTCTGGCACCATATTTCTGTGCCGCAATTACGGAGCAGCCGATATTGCATCCAAAAGATACTGCCAGAAACAGCAATGTCACTTCGTATGCATTTCCTACCGCTGCCAAAGCATTTTCACCGATGAATTGACCGGCTACCAGGCTGTCAGCAATATTATATAATTGCTGAAATACAATGCTGCCGAACATAGGCAGGCAAAAACGCCACAAGATGCTGCCGGGGCTGCCTACAGTTAAATCTCTTACCATGGTAATTCCTCCAGTCCGGAAGGAAATACTTCCATGGTTTCCATTTTGAACCGGTTGGCACGATGCAGACTATCGATTCTTTTCCGGATAGCAGGATCTTCGCAATAGCCCTCACGGATGTATCGATCCAGAACGGCATAGGAAAACCCCAGTTTTTGTTCATCTGTCGTACCGCACAGACCGTCAGAAGGTGTCTTTCCAATCAGGTTTTCCGGCAATCCCAGATTCCTTCCGATGGCTTTGACTTCCTGAACAGTCAGTTTTCCGAGAAGGGAGACATCACCTGCGCTGTCGCCATACCGTGTGGAATATCCTACCCAATCCTCAGACAGGTTGCAGGTATTGATGACCCGTCCGTTCATGGACTGGGATACTGCGTAAAGTGCAGCCATGCGGATCCTTGGGGGAAGGTTGATGCCAGCCTGCGAGGTGGGAGAGATACTGGATTCTGCCAGTTGCTGCCGGATGGAATTTACTGCGCCTTCAATGTTTATGATTACACTGCGTATGCCCAGATGGGCAACAAGCTGATAGCTGTCCGGGATATCATTTTGAGTTCCGTTGGGCATCAGAACACCGATCACACGCTCTTTGCCAAGAGCGGCTGTACATAACGCTGCACAAACAGAGCTGTCCTTACCGCCGGATATGCCAATGACGGCATTGCATCCACGGCCATTTTTCCAGAACCATGCCCGGATCCAA
>JAFYLN010000081.1 GCA_017537045.1 Oscillospiraceae bacterium
ATTTCCGGTGGTAATGGCGAAGGGGTCCCACCTGTTCCCATACCGAACACAGAAGTTAAGCCCTTCAGCGCCGAAAGTACTTGGCTGGACACGGCCCGGGAGGATAGGTCGCCGCCGGATTCCAATTGAGAGACATTCATTTGAATGTCTCTCTTTTTTCAATGAGTTTTACATATTCGCGATTCGGAAATGTAATGAAAATTGAAAGAAAACAAGAAACCTGAATGAATATTTGATATAAGAATGAAATCGATGGCTCAATGAAAGTAGTGAAGAAGCCCGGATTGCTGCAATCGTGCAGTTAAATCCGGGCTTTATCGAGCATTATTCTGGTTTAATGACGTTTCATTTGCCGCAGGAACAGGATAATAGCCAGAAGAAGGATCACAACTGAATAACCAAGAATCCAGCTAAGATGAGGAATGATGTCAGAGAATGAGCCCGACAATACTGCTCTTTCCATATCTACTGCATGAACGAAGGGAAGCAGGTATGATATCTTTCGGAAGGCGCCACCTACCAGATCGAGATCAAACCAGATGCCTGAAAGCCATGCAGAGAGATTAGTCAGTAAGGCTCCACAGATGCCACCTACCTGTTTTTCGTTGAGAACGCTGCCGCACAGCAACCCTAAGCCGACATAGAGGAGTGAAACCGGAAGGATCAGCAAGATAGCATAGAGAACATTGACGTGAAACGGAAGGCCAAGGGATGATGCTGCGGCGTAGCAAATGATGCATTGGACAACGGCAATAGGTAGAATGGGGAGTGTATAACCCAAAATGAAATCGAAGGATGTAAGCGGCGTGGTATACAGGCGTTGAAGTAAGGAACTGCTTCTGTCTCTGGAAATGATTGTGGCTGAAAAAAGCGTCAGAAATGAAAGACCAAAGACAGTGATGCCCGGCGTAAGATGCGCCAACTCAAACATCTGTACAGGAATGTTGGCCTGAATCGCAGTGAGCAACAGGAGAAGGACGAGCGGGAAACCTAAACCGAAAAACAGCGTAAGCGGATCGCGCAGAATCTCTTTCATATTGCGTTTGGCAAATGTCAGCATCCTCATTTGGATTCCCCCTTTACAATTCGGATGAAAGCCTGCTCAATATTCTCTGTTCCGGCTGTCTGTTTCAGTTCATCGGGGGTTCCGCACAGAAGAAGCCTGCCTTCTTTCATAATAGCAATGCGGTCAGACAGTGCCTCGGCTTCTTCCATATAATGCGTGGTCAGTATGATAGTAATCTTGCCTTTTAAAGCGCGAATCATATCCCAAAGATCACTGCGTGACAGTACATCCAGTCCTAAAGTCGGTTCGTCCAGAAAAAGAATTTGTGGTTCGCTGATCAGTGCCATGGCGATGCTGAGTCTGCGCTGCCAACCTCCGGAAAGCTTGCCGGCTTTTTTCTTCAGCACGGTTTCCAGACCCATCTGATGGGTCAGTTCGATGACTTTGGCATTGCGCTTTTCTTTTGAGAAGCCGTGCACGCCGCAGATTAACTCCAGGTTTTCTTTGACGGATAAACCAGCTGCCACGGCTGTTTCCTGCGGAGAGACTGCGATCATTTTTTTCACGGATGAGGGATCTTGGCAGATGCTGCTGCCATGCAGGAATGCATCGCCCGAAGTGGGGGCGGTCAGGCAGCAAAGCATCTTGATGGTCGTTGTTTTGCCTGCGCCGTTAACGCCCAGAAGTGAGAAAAGCTCACCCTGACGGATGGAAAGGGAAAGGTTGTCAACGGCAGTCAGGTCTTTGTACTTTTTTGTCAGATTTTCGATACGAATTACTTCCATGACGAATTACTCCATTCCATACTGCTTGCGCATGCCCATATAGGCATCCGACAGCATTTTACTGACCAGATCCCATTCCAGATCCAGAAAGCCGGTTGCAAACATGACAGCGATGCCGTGTACATACGCCCACATCTCCAGATGAAAAAGCTGCATGATGCTGCCTTCCAGGCCGGTACTGTTGCGCACGATCTTTTCGATGTTCTCACCCATGTCCCATTCATTCGGCAAGGGCTCACCAGAACGGTCGCGCATAAACAGCATTTTAAACAGCTCTTTTTCCTCTTTCGCGAAGCGGATGTATGCCATGCCGCTGGCTTTGTAGGCGGGGTAAACAGCGCTGCTCACTTCGCGCTGAATGTAGTCCTGATAAATCTGATGGATTTGCTGAAGGGTGGCCCGCCGAAGTTCTTCCATGGTGGCAAAATTGGAAAATACGGGCTGTGTGGAGCAGTTCAGCATGGCAGCGACCGTACGCGCATTGACGCTGCTTTCACCCTGCTGACGAACCAGATCAACGGCAGTGTGGATGATGTCTTCTTTTGTGATTCTGACTTTAGGCGGCATGATACACCTCGAAATAGCGTGTGATATATAACAAATGATATATTAACATGTATTGAACCTGGTTGCAAGGGGCCGACGGAAAAATCGTTAAGATCATTCAGTTTGAGCGGATAATGAAAAACAAGCGCCGGGCTATTAACAATATGTTCATTTGTTATTCATATGAAATACAAAGTTCTACTATACAATAAAGGAAAGTGAAGTTTGAAGGAGGAAGAACGTGCAGTACCGCAACGAACTGAAGCATCTGATCACATCCGCGGATAGAGCGGCGATATGCGCTGTTATGAAAACGGTAGCGCATTTGGATCCTCATGCCGGAGAGAAAGGATATTATTCCATTCGCAGCCTGTATTTTGACAGCATCGCAGATAAAGCGCTGCGTGAAAAACAGGACGGTGTCAATCGGCGGGAAAAGTTCCGAATCCGTTATTATGACGGCAATACGTCCGTAATCCATCTGGAAAAGAAGGTGAAGCGGGACAGCCTGGGGTATAAAGTGACCTGTGATCTTACGGCAGACGAGGCAGGCCGCATTGCAGCGGGAGATACCCTCTGGATGGCATCAGACCGACGGGCACTGGTGGTAGAGCTGTATGTCAAGATGAAAACGCAGGGTCTGAGACCCAAAACCATCGTGGATTATGAGCGCATTCCCTTTGTGTACGGCCCCGGGAATGTGCGCGTGACCGTGGATTACAACATCCGCACGGGCATTCGCTGCACGGATTTTCTGAATCCGCAATGCGTCACGGTGCCGGCAGCGGGGCAGGACATTGTGCTGGAAGTAAAGTGGGATGGTTATCTGCCGGACGTGATTCGCCATGCAGTGCAATTGAAGGGCAGATATTTGACGGCTTACTCTAAATACGGCGTCAGCCGGATTTACGGATAAATGATGAAGGTAAAGGAGAAAAACGGTTATGACTTTCAATGACATTTTCAAGTCTTCTTTTCTGGATAATATCAGCGGTGTTTCCATCCCGGATATGCTGCTGACGCTGGCACTGGCCTTTGGCCTGGGCATGTTCATTTTTCTGGTATACAAAAAAACCTACTCAGGCGTAATGTATTCTTCCTCCTTTGGAGGTACGCTGGTGGCCATGACCATGATCACCTCCATGACCATTCTGGCCGTGACCAGCAACGTGGTGCTGAGTCTGGGTATGGTGGGTGCGCTGTCTATCGTGCGTTTCCGTACGGCCATCAAGGAACCCATGGATATTGCATTCCTCTTCTGGGCAATTGCCGCGGGTATTGTGCTGGCGGCCGGCATGATTCCCCTGGCGGTGATCGGCAGTGTAGTGATCGGCCTGGTGCTGCTGGTCTTCATCAACCGCAAGGCGGTGCATGATCCCTATATTGCGGTCATCACCGTGCGGGATGCCGGGGCGGAAAAGGCGGCTTCCGAATACCTGAAGAAGAATGTGGAAAAAGCGGTCATCAAGGCAAAGTCCTGCCAGAACGGCAGCATTGAAATGACCTGGGAAGTGCGCCTGCTCAAGCAGGATACCGAGTTCATCACCGAGCTGAGCGCCATGGAGGGTGTACATTCCGCTGTGCTGGTCAGCTATAACGGCGATTACCTTGGCTGAGGGCAAGTGAATGCTGCGCCATAAGCATATTGACCAGATCTGCTGTATTGTACTGGCACTGACGCTGTTTTTGTCTATTGTGTTTGTCGGTACGGCAGCACTGGGGCTGATTACAGAAGAGAACGCCATGGGATATGAAACACGGCTGTTTGATCAAAGCCGGGTGCATACCCTGGATATTGAGATGGAAGACTGGGAACGCTTTCTGTCCTCCTGTACAACTGAAGAGTATGCGACGTGTGATATCACTGTTGATGGAGAAGTATATCGTAACGTGGCCATTCGCGGGAAGGGCAATACTTCCCTGAGCAGTGTGGCTGCTTACGGAAATGACCGCTATTCCTTCAAGGTGGAGTTTGATCACTACCAGACAGGCTATACCTACCATGGGCTGGATAAACTGAGCCTGAATAATCTGATTCAGGACAACACCTACATGAAGGATTACTTTGCCTATACGCTGATGAACAAGATGGGTGTGGCTTCGCCGCTGTGCAGCTTTGTGCAGATTCGGGTCAATGGCGAATACTGGGGTTTGTATCTGGCCGTTGAAGGGGTGGA
>JAFYLN010000082.1 GCA_017537045.1 Oscillospiraceae bacterium
ATAGTGAATAGGGTGGCACCTGCCTTTCGGTTTTGTCTGGACAACTCAACCTTAACACAGGACATCCCTATTCACTATTCTTTTTTTCTATTTGTTACACATCATTGTAACACCTACAACCTTGTTCCAAAAGAATTTGCAAGATGTTTGACATTTGTCGCAGTTTCGGTTACAATATTTCCGCGACCAGGTCGGACAGCCGCGGATGGAAACCGAAAGGTTCCAGATGAGGAAAGTCCGGGCTCCACAGGGCAGGGATAACGGGTAATGCCCGCCGAGGGTGACCTCAGGACAAGTGCAACAGAGAGATGTAGCCGGTTTTCCGGTCATAGTGAAAAGGTGCGGTAAGAGCGCACCCGCCTCATGGAGACATTGGGGTGCTGTAAACTCTATCCCGGAGCAACGCCGTGGAGAAGCAAAAAGTCTGCCCGACTGCTTCGAGGAGGCGGCTTGATCCTGCGAGCAATTGCAGGGCTAGATAGATGGCTGTCAAGACAGAACCCGGCTTATAGACCTGTGTCGCCATCAGAAAATATCTGCCCGCAGTCCTCTGCGGGCAGTTTTACAAAGAGGATTATTTATGATCGCCAACTACCATACCCATACCACCCGTTGCAACCACGCAACCGGAACCGAACGAGAATATGTGGAAAATGCGATCCGGCGTGGTCTGAAGATCTTTGGTTTTTCCGATCATACGCCCCAGTATTTCCCCGGAGATTACTACACTTTCATGAGGATGCGTCCCTATGAGCTGATCGATTACTGCGCTACCGTGCGCCGCTTGCGTCAGGAATTCGGCAATCAGATTCAGATCCCGCTGGGACTGGAAGTGGAATACTATCCCGCCATCTGGGGAAAACTGCTTCCCCGATTGCAGGATGCCGGTATTGAATATCTGATCCTCGGCCAGCACTGGCTGGGCAACGAACAGAATGAACCGGGAAGCGCCGGTACAACAGAAGATGAAAACATCCTGCGCCGTTACTGCCGGCAGGTGTGCGATGCCATGGAAACCGGAAAGATCACCTACATTGCCCACCCCGATCTGATCCATTTTGTGGGCGATTCAAATATTTACCGCCGGCACGTGCGGGATATTTGCCGCACAGCCAAAGCAGGCGCTATACCACTGGAAATCAATCTTCTTGGCATCAACTCAGGAAGGCACTACCCCAACAACCTTTTCTGGGAAGTTGCAGCGGAGGAAGGCTGTCCGGTGGTGCTCGGCATGGATGCCCACGCACCGGAGCACATTCTGAATATGCAGCTTGAGCAGAAAGCGCTGGAGCTCGTAGCACGCTTTGGTCTTGAACTGCTGGAAACTGTAAACCTGCAGCATATCTGAACATAAAAGCACCGCTCTTATCGAGCGGTGCTTTCTTAATTATCAACACCAGAGTTCAATCACAATGTAGTTCTTGGCTTCCATTGCCGCAATATGGATGGTATAGCCGGTATACTCGTTGTAGTACTCATACAGAACCCCATTATCATACGTTACAGAATTCTGATAAACAAAACCAATACTTGCCAGATACTCTGTATACTGGTCGAACCCTTTCACATCATAGTTATAGATATAAACACCGTAATCGTTCCGGTATTCTCTTACCATGCCACTGGTACTGCCCTTCTCCAGAAGCCGCCAGTCCTTCATGGAACCGACACACGCCAGTCCGGTCACATGATGATAGGTGTGGATATAGGAGTAGAAAAAATCGTATTCCTCTGTGATTGCATCATAGCTGCGTACCAGATAGGAGCGGTCTGTTTCCTTGGCATACCATTCTCTGAACTGACTCATGTTCCAGTGCTTATCCATGGCAAGCAAATCCAGCATATCCACCACAATCGCCAGATTCAGATTTTGTCCGGAGATATAGCGGTATGCGTTGATACCGACAACATCGCCATAGGCATTGAGCAGGGGGCCGCCGCTGTTGCCGCTGGATATGGCCGCATTGGTCTGAACACAATCGATCGCACCGATTTTTCTGGAGGTTGCAGAAATAACGCCATTGCTAAAGGTTCCTTCCAGACCGTTGGATGCACCCAGAGCATATACTGTTTCACCCTGCACAACGTCGTTTTTGCTCAGTTCCAGATAGGGCGTATTGGTGATTTTTGCTTTCAGCACCGCAATGTCGTACAATTCACTGAAATCAATGATAGTCTCCACTGCATAGCTTCCGCCATCGCTCATTCCGGCTCTGATCTCATTGGCGCCGTCAATCACATGGAAGCGGGTAACGAAGGTTCCCTGATCATCAATAAAGAAACCGGTACCAGTACCATTGTCGGTATACACTGTCACCGTTGCGGGAGATGCCAGATCTGCCAGCTCCGGCGCAGACAGCGTAGTCTTTACAGGTTCGGTAGGCACTGTCGTTTCCGACGGTGCAGCAGTCTCGTCCGCCCTTTCGTCCTTTTCGCCCCAGGCTGCGAAGCAAAGCAGCATCAGCAATACCAGTACCAGCGTGATTGCCTTTTTCATTTCAAAATCATCCTTTCTATTTCTTTCCGGGTGGTTATACCACCATCTTAGCGCATTTTGCGCTAGTTGTCAATAGAACAAAATGCGCTGTGGTACTCTAATGTAGGGTGTTGTTATGTACCAAAAGATTCGAGATTTGCGTGAAGATCACGATTTAAAGCAAAGAGAAATTGCTGCGTATTTAAATTGCTCCCAGCGTGTATATAGTAATTATGAATTGGGTCAGCGTGATATTCCCACTGATGTGCTGATCCGACTTGCAGATTTCTACCATGTCTCGATTGACTATCTGCTCGGTCAAACCTCAAATCCCAGAAGAAACAAATAAGCACCGCTCTTATCGAGCGGTGCATTTTGTTTTGTTCGTTCAAATTTCAGTTTAGCTTGCTGTTTGGATTTTGAATGTAGGGGCGGCGACCCGCCGCCCGCGCAGAGAAATGTTACGAATTCGCATTGGTTTTCGGCGAATTCGCAACATTGTACCGCTGGGCGGCCAATGGCCGCCCCTACGTTATTCACGGCACACAGCGCGATAAACATCAATTTACCGTTCATTCCTCCGATTCTGCCTTTGGCTGAATCTTGGGAGCAAGGCCGGCCACATCGGACACCGGCAGAGAGAACGCAATGCCTTTCGCTTTCTTAGCCATACCCATTTCCTTATAAATGGCGTTGAGAACCTTGTCTCGGATCTCCTTTTCCACCACCATCATCAGGATCTCCTTATCCGCGTGAAGGGTAATACCGAAAAACGCCGCAGCATCTTCCTTGACCACGCCTCTAGCATTCAGAATCGTACCGCCCCGGACACCCTGCTCCCGGGCAACATCCATCACATCCTCCGCGTAGCCGGAGTTGACGATGGCAAAAATCACTTCATGATTATCAGTCTTCATCTTCTTATTCCCTCCCCATGCGGTTGTCGCTCAAAAACTGATACAGGTTCACGCCGATGACACTGCTCAGCGGCACCGCAAAGGCAATGCCCTTGCCGCTTCGGATCGTCGCAAATTTATCTTCCAGCGTGTTCATAATGGTTTCCACCATATCCTCCCGCACCACGCTGAGGATCACCGCCTTGTGGGGCTCCAGACCCAGCAGCTCCACAATGTCGGAGGTTGCTGTACCGAGGCCGCCCATTGCCAGCTGGCAATTCACATCAAACTGGCTGATCACATCCAAATAGAACTCACCCTTGGGGCGATCCACCACTGTAAAGAGGAGTTTCAGCTTTTTAATAGCAGAGTCGTTAACCGTGTTGCTCATAAGTCTCCTCCTTTACAAAAAGTTGATGATCTGCTGGTCGTCCGCATCCAGAATGCGCTTCATCGCACGGCGCTCGGCACGGCGCTCGGCAATGATGCCGCGGAAGCCCAGCATCTGAATGGTGATCAAAGGTGCCATTGCAACCAGCGCCACCACGCCAAAAGCATCCCGCAAGACTGCCTCGGAACCCTGCAGCGCCACGCAGGCACCGATGGCGAAGGGCAGAATGAAACCCGAAGTCATAGGGCCGCTGGCCACACCGCCGGAGTCGAAGGCAATACCGGTATACACAGGTGGAACAAACAGGGACAGTCCCAGAGAGATAAAATAACCTGGGATGATGTAGTAAACCAAAGAGAAGTCGAATACAATTCGGATCATGGAAAGCCCCAGCGCCGTACCGACACCGATACACAGGCCAATCAGCATAGACTTCTTTGTCACAAGGCCGCCGGTAACTTCTTCGACCTGTACCGTCAGCACATGGATGGCAGGTTCAGCCAGTACAACCAGAACACCGGCCGCAAGGCCAAAAATGATCAGCGCAGCTTCATTGAAGCCTGCCAGCGCAGTGCCCAGCTTGTAGCCGATGGGCATGAAACCGACATTGACACCGGTCAGAAAAATCACAAGTCCGGCATATGTAAACAGCACGCCTAAGGCAATGCGCAGGAGCTGGCGGCGGCTCAGTTTCAGGAAAAACACCTGACAGATCAGAAAAAATCCCACAATCAGGCCAAGCGCAATGGCAACCTCCTTGCAGGTATGCGCTGCCGTGTGCAGGAATGCACCGGCTACATCGCTGCTGACAGTATAGTCAGGAACCGCATAGGTCAGATCATTTGTTGAGAAAATACCCAGAACCAGCACAGCCAGAATGGGACCCACACTGCAAAGTGCCACAAGACCAAAGGAATTTTCCTTACTTCTTCGGTCACCCAGAACGGCGGAAATACCGACACCCAGCGCCATGATGAAGGGCACCGTGATGGGGCCTGTGGTGACACCGCCGGAATCGAAAGCCATAGGCAGAAGGGGTTCATTTCCATTGACAACAAGCATCAGAGACAGCGCAAAGAGCAGCATATAGAACAGCATCAGGATATGGGACAAAGACTGCTTGAAGACGATCTTCATAACAGCAACTACAAGAAATGCACCAACACCGATACCAACCGTATAGATCAGAAGCGTGCCGTTCATGACGGCACTGACCTGATTTGCCAGAACCTGCAGATCAGGCTCAGCAATTGTGATCAGCATGCCCAGCACAAAACATACCCCAAGCAGCAACAGCAGATTTTTTTGTCTGGAAAGGCCGGAACCCACATGCGTACCCATAGGTGTCATGGCAAGATCCGCACCCAGATTGAACAGGCCGATGCCCAGAATCAGCAACACTGCACCGATCGTAAAGGTTGCAAGCTCCGCACCGGAAAAATCGATCAGCGGGGTCATCGCAAGAACATAGACAATGACCGTAATCGGCAATGCAGATACCAATGCCTCCACGATCTTATCCTTTAATTCTTTCAATTCATCACTTCCCTGTAAAAAACTTCATAACTTATTTATTGTAGCAAATATTTCACAGATTGCCAACATAGAATCTTTTCTTCTTTACCGTTTCTTAGCTTGTCGCATAAAAAATCCCCCGGTCCAAAGACCGGGGGATCGATCGTATCACTTAATAGCTAAGGATTACTCGTAGATCTCGGTGACGACACCGGAACCAACGGTACGGCCGCCTTCACGGATAGCGAAACGCAGACCCTTCTCGATAGCGATGGGGGTAATCAGCTCAACGTTCATGATGACGTTGTCGCCGGGCATGCACATGTCGGTGCCTTCGGGCAGGGAGATGATGCCGGTAACGTCAGTGGTACGGAAGTAGAACTGAGGACGGTAGTTGTTGAAGAAGGGAGTATGACGGCCGCCTTCTTCCTTGGACAGAACGTAAACCTGGCCAGCGAACTTGGTCAGAGGCTTGATGGAGCCGGGCTTGCACAGAACCTGACCACGCTCGATGTTCTTCTTGTCGATACCACGCAGCAGAGCGCCGATGTTGTCGCCTGCTTCTGCGTAGTCCAGCAGCTTGTGGAACATTTCGATGTCGGTAACGACGGTGTCCAGCTTGTCCTCACGCAGGCCGACGATTTCGACCTTGTCGTTCTTGTTGATCTGGCCACGCTCAACACGACCGGTAGCAACGGTACCACGGCCGGAGATGGTGAAGACGTCCTCAACGGGCATCAGGAAGGGCTGGTCAGCCTTA
>JAFYLN010000008.1 GCA_017537045.1 Oscillospiraceae bacterium
CTGTTCAAGCTTTTCTGCGGTAGAGGCTCCTACAGAGAATAGCTCTCGAACAGGCAGCGGCCACATCTTTGCTGGGATCTCGTGGCGATAGAGGGTATGTACCTTGTCGGGTTTCTCGAAGTCGCTGGCCATCTTGGCCAGAATCTTGCAGTCACCGATGCCGACATTGACTGTGAAACCAAGGGTATCTCGGATCTTGTCCTTGATCGTATGGGCAATGGCAACCGGGTCGGGGTAGATCCGATGCGTTCCCGACATATCCAGGAAGCATTCGTCGATAGAGTATTTCTCGACCACAGGTGCATACTCACGGCAGATATCCATAAAAGCCCTGGAGGATGCTTCGTATAGCTTAAAGTCCGGTCTGGCGAGAAATAGGTCGGGACACTTGCGCAGCGCCATAGCAACCGGCTCGCCCGTTTTGATCCCGAACTTCTTGGCGGGAATGGACTTGGCCAGGATCACACCTGTGCGCTTATCCCGATCGCCTCCGATAGCCGAGGGAATCAGCCGGATATCTTCTTCTCCCAGACTGACTCTGCGAGCAGCTTCCCAGGAGAGATACGCGCTATTCACATCTACATGGAAAATCAGTCTGGGCATAGAGTTTCCCTTTCACAGGAATCATATTTCATGAATTCTTCTTCCTCTTCATCATGCCTGCAAATCTTTAGCACACAATCGGCAAGTGTATATTCCGTGCCATTTTCCCAGTCACATATATAAAGGTCCGTGAATGAATAATCCCCTGCTTTCCCGAGCTTAACAAAATATCGATTGTCAGCTCCATATAGGGCGATTTCAGCATATAAATGTCCATCTTTGTAGAAAATTGTAGTGGAATGATGATGGGCTCCTAGTGTGAATCGTTCTTCAAACTGTTTGAAAACTGTCTTTACTGTACTTGGACCGTTATATATCCAGACATAATCTTCTATCTGAATCCCTGTTAAGATTGCACTCTTAATTCCGTCAAAAGCCTTATTCATGATGAATTCATGTCCTTTTAGATGCGCAAGACAGTTGACTGCGATCTTAGCATATACTCGCAAAATATCATAGATTCTCACTTCAATCTCAAACTGAGAATGAATCTGATGGACACTTCTACCTTTTTGTCCTTTAGCCAACAGTTCCTCAACAGGATTACGGACAATCATTTTAGTAATAAACTCGTGTAGGTCTTTCTTGACAGTTTCTCCATTGAGATTTGCAGAGATTCCCAAATACCATTTGGAATCTTGATACCCAATCAAGATAATATCTGCAGGCAAGCTTTTGTCCTTAACGATACAAGCGTTTCCATTGTATGATCCTAATTTGGTCCAGAATTCTCGAATCTGGGCATCTTGAGTTTTTGATTCATGCGGAGGTATCACGATAGATATAGTAACAAGTTCGTTATCCGCTACTGGGATTTGCGCATTGATTCGAATTTGGTTTATGGAGGTAGGTGTGCCATTACTGATGTATCCAAGGGAATAATCATTGGAATCTAGCGTGTTTCGGAATACACCGATCAGATTTCGATTTTTATGCTTTCGCCTTCCGGTAGTCGGAAGAAACATTCGGGGTATAGCGACAGAAGGATTTTGTCTTGCGAATCTAAGTTCAAGAGATGAAAAGGAATTGTTTACTGAATCGCAGACCCATCCCTTCGGTAATGTTTGAATTCCTCCAATACATTTTGGGAATATATGTTCAGCAGAGGAAAAGGTTTCGGATGTTTTATCTTTGCCGGAATAAATACATCGCATGACAATATTTCTCCTGATGTTCGACATATTTGTACTTCATATTATAGGGTACTAGAGGGCGAATGTAAACAGATGATTGCATTATTTAATGAATGGATGCAATTATGGTTGGACATATCCCATCACATACCCTGTAGCGAGGATTTTCCCCATATTTTGAATCCTTGCCATGGGCACAATAGCCTCCATGATGTCGTAAGCTGCCTGGAACCCGCAGTAAAAACCATCATGGGCGGCACTGTACACTCGCTGCTGCCAGGCGCAGGTGATACTGACCATATGTTCCCGTTCCTCCTCGCTCAGGGTATCCATGATGGACTGCTCCAGCTGATTACACAGCTCGATGTCGGCATAGTTCTCCTGATGCCGCTGCATCTTGGGCTGAGTCAGCAGATCATCACAGAGAAGGTCCTGAAACCCAGCGTCCTGCACACCGGATACACCGAAGAACTGCCGGAAAGCACCGAACAGGCCGCACATGAAGCCGTACTTCGCAGCATACGCACGGCGCTGGATATAGGCCTGCTCCATCTTCTCCAAACTCGTTTTCTGATCCACCGTGAGCAGCGGGAGCAGGTGACTGTAACCCACCTCACAGTCCGGCTCCGTGTCGCCGAAGTCTTTGGGATTATAGATAGCGCAGATATCCTTCAGGAACTGGGAATCCATAGCGCGGTCCTCCATACCGCAAAGCAAATCTCTTACATTCATTTTGTTTCCTCCTGTATACTTGATTGGTAAGTGTTTACCTGATGAGTCAAGTATATCAGAGGTGTTGACTCGAAAACGGTCAGAATCTGTCGCCAATTCAAAATAAATATGGCCGCCGGTGGTGAGCCGGCAGCCTGGAAGAATCACATTTTCTTTTTGATGATCGGGATCATGCTTTCACACAGATCCAGCAGTGTGCGAGTCTGATCGTCGTTGAGGGAATGGGCAGAAGCGCACATACGGACAACGCCCTCAACGGAGGAATCCATACGGCCCAGGAGATAATCGACAGAGACATCAAGAACTTCCGCGATATTGCAGAGCGTCTGAAGGCTGGTATTCCGGGCACCGTTTTCTATGTGCCAAAGAGATTCCACGGCAATGCCGACCTTTTCTGCCAGGTAATCGCTGAAGATATTCTTTTCCTTTCGTGTAGCTCGGATCCTCTGACCCATAAGAACGATGTTGATTTCCATATTGTACACCTCTACGCATTAAGTACAGTAAGGTTAGTATATAGAAATTTCGTCCTCAAATGAATGAGCCATTCCGTAGAGGTCTACGCATTGCGTAAACTCGAATTGTTTTTTCTTTCGACCATATTCTCACATTGATAATTGGACTCCTGCAATTGTTGCAGGAGTCCATCACAAATATTATAGTGTGCTTACCCGAATTGCTTCAATGGGGTTGTCCTTGCGGAGCTTGGAAACGGCGTAGAACATGGTGATAAAGACGATGACAAATACCGCTGCCACAGCGGCGGAGAC
>JAFYLN010000083.1 GCA_017537045.1 Oscillospiraceae bacterium
CAGCATGAGTGATATTCGTAGTATCGTCAGCCGCCTGCGCATCCCGACTACGGTGAAGCTGGATATTTTGGCTGTTTATGAAGAAATTGCTCAGGCGGAAAGTCATGTCCACGGCGTTCCGGTTGAGCAGATCCATTTCCACGAGGTCGGCACCATGGACGCCATCGCGGATATTACAGCCGTGTGCCTGCTGATTCATGAACTGAAGCTGGATCAGATCCTTGCATCTGCTGTACATGTGGGCAGCGGACAGGTCCGCTGTGCCCACGGCATCCTGCCAGTCCCGGCTCCTGCAACAGCCCATATTCTCCAGAACATTCCCATCTATGGTGGAAGCATCAAGGGCGAGCTTTGTACGCCCACCGGTGCGGCACTGCTGAAGCATTTTGTCACAGAATTCGGTGATATGCCTGCTATGAAAGTGAAAACCATCGGCTACGGCATGGGCAAAAAGGATTTTGAACGGGCGAACTGTGTCCGGGTGCTGCTGGGAGAGACCCGGGAAAAGCCAGAGGGCATCTGGGAGCTTCGCTGCAATGTGGATGATATGACCGGCGAACAGATCGGCTTTACGCTGGAGCTTTTGATGGCCCAGGGGGCGCTGGATGTGTTTACGATCCCCATTGGTATGAAAAAATCCCGCCCTGGAATTCTGCTGACCGTTCTGTGCAAAGAGACCGACAAAGAAAAGATGGTTTCTCTGATGTTTAAGCATACTACAACATTAGGTATCCGGGAGAATTTCTGCAATCGATACAAGCTGGAGCGCAAGGTGGAAACAGTGGATACTCCCTACGGTGTTATTCGCAAAAAAGTAAGCGCCGGATACGGAGTCCGGCGCAGCAAATATGAGTATGAGGATCTTGCGAAAGCAGCTAGAGTTAATGACCTTAGCATCGAACAGGTATTATCTGAGATCGGATAAAGAAAGAAATCGAGAGACAGTTTTTAAGCGAAGGGTACAAGATGCGAATGCGTGTCTTGTACCCTTTCTCTTTTCGACATCATTCTGCGAGAACCGCTATCAAATTATGGCGGCTTTGGCAGAATGGTGTTGTTTTTTCTATAAATTTTCTACACGATTCCGAGGAATTACAAGAAAAGTTCTAAATTCTCGTTTTTTGTATCGAATATTTACAGCATTTGCATACACCATTCGTGCCCCTCCTTCTGAAATTTGACATCACAATCTAACTTCAAAAGGAGGTCTGCGATATGGCAGATAGACAAAAATACTTTATCAGACTTCATGGAAAGGAAATTGAAGTCTCTGAGGATGTGTACTATGCCTACTTTCAGATGGCACGGCAGGAACGCACCCAGGATGAAAAGTTACAGAGGAATCATGTGGTTTCTTACGATGCCATGGATAATGAAGGAATGGTCGGCGCAGAGGCGTTTGAAGATTTGGAAGCACCCAGCATGGAGGAACTGATCGTGGCAAAAGAACTGTACGAACGGCTCCACCATGCAGTTGAGGCCCTGCCCAAGGCTGAGCGCGAACTGATCCGTGCAATCTATTTTGAGGGTATGACGGAAAAAGAGTATGCGAAATGCATGGGAATGAGCCAGTCCGGGATTAGTTACCGTCGCAGAAGCATTCTGTCGAAGCTGAAATTGTTCTTGGATATTATGGGAAGTTTTTGCTAATTTCTGTTACGCCGGTACCGCCATTCGGATAAGTAGTGAGGGGTACTTTTCTGGAACCAGGAAAAAACCTCAAATGCACCTTGCAAAGTGAATATCCAGAAACTGAAATACATCCGTTGGTGTGCCTTGTAAAGATAGAGAATGGGCAGCGACATTGGAGGGAGCGCGAAGATCCATCTGTGCAGGTATCTGCATGAATGCGGCATTGAAGGTGGGGAGCGGGTCCGACCGACCAGAAAGCAGATCATGGCCGATCTGTCTTGCGATGACAGCACCAACGTTGGTACTCCTGTCCCGTAAGGGGCAGCTCGGAGAGATCCTCGGAGGGGTGAGATTCCCGTGATGTGCGGCCAGGCACAGTTTCCGTTTCTGCCCTGGATGGCTTTCTGCCGTCCGTGCCTGGGGAAGTAGTGTCAGGAATACAGGCAAGTTCTAGCAATAATCAAATTTCAGAAGGGACCGCCCTGCTGCGTCAACGATACAGCAGGGCGGTTTTCACATTTGGGAGAAAACAATGAGTGTAAATGCGAGTTATTGCAGTGCAGTCCTGCTGCTTCGCCAGCTGGTGCAGGCAGGGTACTGCTCGAAGAAGGAAGCGGAAAGAATATCAATTCGGATTGCCAGACAGACTGGCGCAGATATAAACTTGCCAATTTCCTAACCGTTTCGTTGTCCATTAGTGTGAATGGATTAGCAGAAGAATCTATGATAATGTTGGCTTGCAAATCAGGAGGTGATGACAATGGCGGCACAGGACAATCTGGCAAGAAAGCCCATATATATCCCAGCAACGCAGCCGGAGGAAGAATTCTCCCTGCGGGTTGCTGCATACTGCCGTGTCAGCTCTGACTCCGATGACCAGCTCAACAGCTTTGCGGCTCAGCAGAGTCATTACTACGACTTCATCCATTCTCACGATCACTGGGAGCTGGCAGACATTTATGCCGACGAAGG
>JAFYLN010000084.1 GCA_017537045.1 Oscillospiraceae bacterium
ATACAACGTTTCCATGAGTGGTCTTGTGTATCAGCATATGCCTATGGGCGCACTTCCCATTGTACATAGCGATTTGATGGATTTGGTTCCTGTGGAAACCATCGTGGATGATTATTCGCAGTATGAGTCTTACAGAGTCCTGCCAAGCCCGGATTTCAGTGAAGATGTCTTTTCTGCTGAAGAGAAAGATGTATTGAACGCAGTAGTGCGCAAATTCAGGAACTATACTGGTAAGGAAATTGCCAACTATATGCACGAGGAAGTAGCCTATACCCGGACGAAGGATCGTGAGATTATTCCGTACTCCCTGGCAAAGATGATTCGACCTTTCTGATATTGCTGTAGCGATTTGAAAAAATGCAACCCTTGACGATAGAGAAAAATCTCGTCAAGGGTTGTTTTGGTATGTACCAGATAAATAATAGAAACGGTCAGAGAGAAATATGCTGGCGGCAATTGTCAGTGAAATTCACTTTTCCCAATGCACCCAAATATCATCAAGCATCGCTTAATTCGCTGTACTCCGGTTCTGTCTATGGTCAGGTATGTGGTCAAACCCCCGGCTTCCGAAGGGTTCGGAAGCCGGGGTTCGCGTAGTGCGGGATTATTTATTTTTCTGCGCATCATACCTGATCAACTGTTCTGCGCATTTCGCTGCGCTGGCATAGGAGAAGTAGCGGAGAGGAACATTATACTTTCGCACTGCATCAATGATCTTGTAGAAGAAAGCATGGGACAGCGCATTGGTTTGAATCCAGACCACATCCGCACGGCGGATCATATCGGAATTGGGAAGCATGGTACGGTCGATAAAGCGTACGTCCGGCAGCTTGGGCTTGATTTCCCTGGCCCAGGAATCATGACCGCCAAAGACTACCGTGCGAAGAGTCGTTTTATAGGGGAAATTAATGCTTTCATCTGCCATAGCGTCCTGATACAGGTTTTCCTGCTGGTGGAATACCAGATCCCGAAGATCCGTCAGCTCCTGCTGTTCTATGGTCAGCTTCTTTTCCAGTTGCTCCTGTGTTTTTCTGCTCTCATGCAGTTCCTGGTTTGCCACATAAGCGGTTTTCTTTGCATGAGCCAGCTGGTTTTTAAGCTCCGCAATCGTTGCTTTCAATTGTTCGGGAGATGCTGCGGTCTCTTCGGGTTCATCAGGCACGATCAGATTGCCGGCGGCATCTACGTTATCCCAGGCTGTTTCACATTCCAGCCGCCAGTCCTTACTCTGTCTGCGGCTCTCACCAAGCAAAGACATGACATACATCAGTGGATGCAGTGTTTTCTTTCCGGTGATACCGAAATGCTCCAGATCGGACAGCGCTGGCAAATAACGGTTTAGATTTCTGGGCATGATGCCGCCGGTGATTTCAAAGATGATCTGCGCCAGATTGAACCGATTATGGTCGTATCCATCCTGGAAAGTACGGTCAGAATAGTCCATGCTGTACCAGTCTTCCAGCTCTGGTATCTTCACTTTCCTGGGGATGAAGGTATCCGCAGGACCGTTAACTACATTCTGAATTCCTTCGTCGTAGTGGTTCCATATCCCGTCACACTCATCATCGTAGTCGCAATGGGACCAGGGCAGACTGTTTGCGGCCAGGGAGAAAATACTCATTCCTGGCGCATAGACCCAGGGAAGATCGGAGCCGCTGTCCAGCAGATACAGATGGGCAAAAAGTATCTCATAAGGATCATCAATGTGAATATCACTCCATACCGATGCAATCTCTTCGCCCAGCTCGTACTTCATTCGCCGGAAGGAGGCTGTGTGAAGGAACCGTATCGTGCTTTGCAGCGAAGTGAGTAAATCTTCAATCTCGTCAGACCGCTCATCCAATGCTGCCTCATTGGCTTCCATGTCTGCCTTCAAACGCATGATCTCGGCCATGGGACTCTCCAGAGCGTGGATATGCGCCGGGCGCAGGTCAAACAGAATCGGCGTATATCCCGGTACATTGCTTCGCTGCTTGGGAATGTCCTGTTTCATACGTTCCAGCATTGTTTTTGTGTCGGAATTCAGCTTGTTATAGAAGCACTTGCGATCCTTGTCCAACTGGATTTCTTTCTGGAGGATGATGTTCCGGCAGATATAGTAACGCCCCACCCAGTCCCAGAATAACTCCAGATAATGCTCAACTGCGCGGTCAATGGAATCCTGCGGAATCATAGATAGGATTGTTTCAAAACGGATTCGGGAATCCACCTGCTGATGATGTTTGTTTTCCGCAGTCAGAAGGTCCATGTAGAACCGATCAAGCTGAGTGGGCTTGTCCTTTGTCGGCTTTGGGTCCTTTGGCCCCACGCAGTCCCGATTTCGGTTCTGAATGATGTGCAGCATACCCAGCAGTACTTCGTCACTGTGGCATGGGTCCCACACAGGCGGAATATAGATTTGATCCAGTGGACCGTCATCCTTTGGCATCAGGCGGATGGCATCGCGGATTCGACCATATTCCCGGATCTGATCGAGGATCCAGATTGCAGCGCCCAGGCTTGCGGTATTTTCTTCCTCCTCACAGTCATATGCCGGAGCAGCGATGGCATTAAGTTGTGCCCAGTCCTCAGCCAGATGAAAGATTTCCGGTACTTCCTCAGCAATGTCAGGTACCTGCTTTGTCAGTTCGTCCAGAGTGGCAAGTGTCGCGGCTACACGACGCTTCATACGAACGGTATCGAAGTCCATGCCGGTCCGCAGGCGGGAATTGCTATCCGGGAGGCGGCGGCTGATTTCTTTGGAACTGAAATTGTAAACCCGTTGCACCAGTTCTTTTCGCTGATCGCTAACGGAATGGCCGTTTCCTTTATGGGTATGGTTGTGGGTCTTTGGGGTTTTCTGTTTCTTTTTTGCCATAGAAGCCTGCCCTCTTTCTTTATTTTGGTGGAAAGCCTGCTGTCTGGAGCTCGTCCCTCATGGCCGGACGGTTTTTGTGGCAGACATGCCAGTAAGCGGCGAGTTTTATAGCTTCTTCCCGACCACCGGGATAGGCTTCCAGTTCGTGCAGATATCTGATGACACGGCGATACTCCTTCCGGTCGCAGACTCGATCCATTTCAATCTTCAAAACTTTGACATAGAGCTTCAGAGTACGTTCCGGATCCCATTCCCGGAGCGGCTGCTCATAAGGGTAGAAATTGCTGAGGGCAGAATACTGTGACAGTTCCACAAACAGCTTCTCATACATCCCCTCGAAGTGGTACAGGTGCATCCGTTCAGAAGGTTGTTTGGCATCTGCCACCATTGCTGCAAACATAACAATCCACTGGTCCTGCGGTGTGCAGCCTTTTAGTCTGGACAGGTATTTCGTTTCCTGACACCCCAGAGCAAGAATCAGATACCGCAACTCCTTTTTGTACTGCTCCTGGTTGCCGGACTTTTCCAGCAGACGGAGCAGCGTTTTCGTGCAGGATGCGATCTGCCAACCGGTAATCTGTTTCTGCTTCCGTTTTCTCTGAACCAATTCGATGGCTTTGGGCAGATCATGCTCCTCGTAGAGTTCCAGCAACGCACGATAGGCGTCATCGTATTCCTGATACTGTTCCCACCAGGCGATCACTTCTGCTGTGGTTGCCCCCATCCGTTTCATCAGCGCCGCCCGAACAGGCATTTTCCAGGAATCCAGATTTTCGTCCAGCCATTGGAGGTTCTTTTCCTGTAGTTCCCGGGACCAATCGATGTTCAGAATCCATTCCTCAAGATCATCTGTTCCCCAGCTCCAGTCGCTGTCGTCCAGGAATTCGTGAAGGAGATAAAAAATTTTTCTTTCCTGTTGGGCATCAGATAGCTGAAGGATTTGTGCCATCGCTTGCTGACAGGCTTCCGAAACAATCGTCAGACCATCGCCCTCGTCGCCTGTATCCAGGCCAAAGGCAGAGCCATACACCGTTAAGACCAGCTTTGCGGCATCAAGCACATGACCATCAGACAGCAAATGGGGCAGTGATTCACCTAAGTATTCTGCAATATCTAACATGCAGTTATAAGCCTGCCCATACACGATTCTACCGCGATAGTCCTTGTGATCCAGAAGGATCTGATCCAGATCTTTCTGCCACTGTGTTGGATCGTCACCGGGTCCGGAAACCATGCGTACGATACGATCCTGTAAACTTCCATCGTCCTCGGCCAGGTTTCGCAAAAGTCCTCGAAGCTGTTCCTCGGATAGCTTCTCCAGCGCCGTCTGCCAGTCGATCCGTGGTTCTTCGGATGCTTCGTCCAACGCAAACAACACTGCTGCCATGTGCTTGCAGTTCTCGCCCCCCTCGGCATAGGGACAGTTACAGCTCATTCGAAGCACAGCGGCACTGTCTTTTTCAATCGCTACCTGATATAGCTGCGTACCGCTGACTTGTGCCAGGACATGGCTGTTGGTCTCTTTCAGTTCCACCACCTGCCCACACTCGAAATGTTCTTGCCCCCGCTCCAGAATCCAGGGCTTGAATAAGGCCTTCCAGCTAGCCATTTGAAGCACCTCTCTGTTTGTTTTGAGTTTAGTATATCGGATGATGAGGAGGAAATCAAGCTGTACAGTTTTATCCGTGTGCAACAGATATTCAGAATCTGTGACGCAGTAAACAAAGAAAAGTGCAGGGCGGTGTGCGGCACCAGATAGGGCAGATTGTGTTTTTTTCCTAACGATTGTTTTTTTCTACCCAGATGTGGTCAGAAATATGTGGTCAAAACATAATATATTAAAACGAGTCCTGACACTTTCAGCTAATATTCTGAATGTAGTTAGAGAATTTCTGAGTTTTTTAAACAAATTTCGACAGTATTCGACCCGATGTGACGCAGCTCCCAAAGACGCCCGGGGATATTTTTCTAATCTCCTGCATCCCGTTTGACGGTGTTTATTCCGGAAGATCGTGATTTCCAGAACTTTTCGTCCCACTGATTCCGACGGTTTTATTTCCGGATATGGTCAGACATGTGGTCATAACCCAGCAATCCCCGAAAGGCTGAAACCTTTCGGGGATCGTTTTCTATCTCTGAAGTGCGTTGATTGTAGCGCAGAAGAGCAGGGAAGTCAAGGGTTTCCTCCCGTCAAAAACTGGATCGCCTTAAACAAAGAGAAGGGCGCTTACAAGGCAATTTGACTTCAAAGAGGAACTGAATTATAATGGAAGCAATCAACTAAGAAAGTAGGCGGAGCCTGTGATCAAGACATACAACAAACTGGTTCGTGACCGTATTCCGGAAATCATCGAAGCCTCCGGCAAGACCTGCGTGACCGAGATTCTGTCCGATGAGGACTACCTGCGCATGGTGGACGCCAAGTTGGACGAGGAACTGGCGGAATATCAAAAGGACCAGAATATCGAAGAGCTGGCCGACCTGATGGAGGTCATCCACGCCGCCGCCATCGCCCGGGGCTATACGCTGGAAGAGCTGGAACAGGTCCGGGCGGAGAAGGCCGCCAAGCGGGGCGGTTTCTACGATAAAATCCTTCTGATTGAAGTGGAGGAACCGTGATGGAACTGAAACAAGCAAAAAAGATATTAGAGTTGCTGGCGGACGGTATCAATCCTGTAACAGGGGAACCTTTGGAGGAGTATGATAGCTGCAATCAGGTGGATGTTGTGCGTGCGTTGCACATTGTGTTAAGGAATTGCAATACCCCGAATGAAAATACAAAGAAAGCTTCCCCTGAAAACGCAGGCAAACCTTGGACCTCTGAGGATGATGAGATTCTGTGTAGGATGTTCGATACTGGATGCTCTACACAGGATATGTGCAACCATTTTCAGCGTTCCAGTGGTGGAATTGCGGCCAGATTGGTAAGAATCGGAAAAATTAATTCCCGTGACGAATTTCGGTACAGATAAGAGGTGATCCCATGTCCCAATATCATTCCGCCTCTGGCAGTGTGGCGGAGGATTTGTTCATTGACCTGTTCTCCGAGGCGTTCGGCGCGGAGAAGGCCGGGTATCTTTACTCCCAGTATCACTTCTACGACATTTACCAGAACAGCCGCTATGCCGACTTCGTTCTGGAAAACGGCGCCCGGCGGGTGGCCATTGAGATCGATGACGAGGCATCCCACAACAAGCAGCTGATCTCCTCCGGCAAGTTCTATGACGATCTGCTGAAGCAGAACAGCATGGTTCATCTGGGCTGGGATGTGTACCGCTGGGCGGTACGGCAGATGCAGAATCAGCCGGAAGCGGTGAAGGACGAGCTGCGGATCTTCCTGGGCAATCACCCCAAGTTCAAGGAAATTGAGGATTACCTGCCCACCCAGAAGGGCAAGGCGCTGGACGGAACCAATCTGGAGCTGAAAGAGCATCAGAAAGCTGCGCTGAAAGCCCTGGAGCAGATGCGTGATAACAGCGAGACCATCGCCCTGCTGTATCATGCTACCGGCACCGGCAAAACCACCACGGCGGTGCTGGATGCCAAACGCTGCGGTGGCCGGGTGCTGTTTATCGCCCACACCCAGGAGCTGGTGGATCAGGCCACCAAGCGGTTCCAGGAATTGTGGATCAACACTACCGTGGGCCGCTATTGTGAAGCCATCAAGCAGCCTCGGGCCCATGTGGTTTGCGCCAGCGTCCAGAGCATGGCTCTCCATCTGGAGGAGTTCAAGGACGATGACTTCGACTACCTCATCGTGGACGAGGCCCATCATGCTGCCGCCGATACATATCAGAAGGTGCTGGCCTATTTCAAACCCGCTTTCACTCTGGGCCTGACCGCAACCCCAGAACGGGCCGACGATAAGAGTATTCTGGAAATTTTCAAGAATACCGCCCACAAGCTGGACATTCAGACCGCGGTGGAGATTGGCGAGCTGGTGCCGGTGCGGTGCATCCGTATCCACACCAACATCGACCTGTCCAAGGTGCGATTTAACAGCGTCCAGTACAACATCCGGGATCTGGAGAGCAAGATCTATGTCCCGGAGCGCAACAAGCTCATCGTGGATACCTGGATGCAGTATGTCAGGGACAAGCGGACGGTGGTATTTTGCGCCTCTGTCAAGCATGCCGAGCAGATTGCAGAACTGTTCCGGGCGCAGGGGATTCGTGCAGCGGCAGTTTCTGACGGTATGAAAAAGTCCGAGCGCATGGAGTTTCAGGAAAAGTTCGTGAATCGGGAGATTCAGGTGCTGTGCGCCTGCGATTTGCTGAACGAAGGCTGGGACTGCCCGGAGATTGAGGTGCTATTCATGGCCCGGCCCACCATGTCCAAGGTGCTGTACACCCAGCAGCTGGGCCGTGGCATGCGGCTCTATGCAGGTAAGGAGAGCCTTATGGTCTTCGACTTCGTGGACAACGCCAGCCAGTACAATGCGCCTTATTCTCTGCACCGCCTGTTTCGATTGAAGGATTATCAGCCCGGCAAGCTGGCGGTGGCTCCTGGGGCAAGAAAGGCTGCCGAGGATGACCTCTACGCCAAGGGCGAGAAGCCGGAAGCACTGGTGGACTGGCCCGTGGATGCTACGGATTATGAGCTGGTGGATATTTTCAACTGGCAGGAGGAAGCCGTCGGGATGATCTCCCAGATGGAGTTTGTCCGCCGGGTGGATGTCCAGACTGAAACCATCGAGCGATATGTCCGGGAGGGCAAGCTAATCCCTGATCTGGTGGTGCCCATGAGCGACCATCGCACCTTCAAGTATTTCAAGGAGGAATCCCTGGAGAAATACGCCCAGCAGTATGGCTGGAGGCTCATCGACGATAGCAACCGGAAGGATCTGTTCATGGAGATGATTCGTCAGATGGATATGAGCTATTCCTATAAGCCCGTGCTGATCAAGGCGATCCTTCTCTACGCCGACGAAAAAGGCCGGGTCAAGCTGGCGGACATCGTGTCCTACTTCCGCAGCTTCTACGAAACCCGCCGCACCGCAGGCCTGAGCGTGGAAAAGAAGAACAGCATCTTCGCCAAGGGCGGCTACACCGACAAGGAAGTCGAGCGTAATATCCTCTCCAACCCCTTCAAGCGCTTCGAGGATATGCAGATGCTCCGCCACACCAAAACCCTGGGCATCGTCCAGGTAGAAGAAACCGTGTGGAAACACCTGACGGCGGATGAAAAGGATGAGATGGGGAAGATCTGCGATGAGAAGCTGAAGGCTTATTTTGACAGATTGAAGTAAACTTCCGTCTGAATATGGTCAAGCATATGGCCAAAACCCAACGATCCCCGAAAGGCACAAACCTTTCGGGGATCGCTTTCTGTCTTTGAAGTGCGTTGAATGTAGCGTGTGAGGATAGGGAAGTTAAGGATTTCCTCTGGGAGCCTTAAATAAAGAGACGCCTTTGGTTGCCAGTCTGATAGGTTTCAGTGAAGGGATTATGGAAAAAGTGCAGATCTTCTACGGGGGGAAGATGAAAATCACAAACAGAATGCAAAGCCTTAGTCAGCTGAATGTACCAGGGAGAAGAAAAACGGTCATAATTGAAGATTCAAATACTCACAGGTAGACTCATTTCCACCGAAAAGGGCGATACAAATACACTTTTGCCTGCTCCCCAAGTGACTTGCGTTTTATTTTTCGACCTCGACGTGATGATACAGACAGTATATGTAGAGGTGGAAGACAATTGCACCACAGAAAATTAAAATATGATGTTTCAGAGAAGATTGACAAAAGGGCATACGTATCTTATAATACTAACGTACACGAGAAAAATGAATTACTGAATTATGGACTGCCAGCAGTAGGTGGAGTCTATGCTTTTGTATTTTGCAGAGCATCTCTTGTGCA
>JAFYLN010000009.1 GCA_017537045.1 Oscillospiraceae bacterium
CCCCACATCAGTCAGCCATTGGTTCCGAAGAGCCAATGGCTGACAGCTTCTCCCCGAGGGGAGAAGCCTTGTCCAGGCTCCAACGATGTTCGTCTTTTCGGAAAATGTGCTGTCTACCACCAAAGGCTTCTCCCTTGAGGGTGGTGCTCCGCGCAGCGAATTCATAATCTTCATGATTGCCGGGGGCAATCATGCCTTGATTCCGAAGCTGTCAAAAATCGGCTCTTCGGAACCGATTTTTGACTGATGTGGGTGTCAGCCGGGCAACGCCCGGCTGCAGCATTCGCTACAGGACCACCTGCACCAACAGGCCAAATCCCCAGGAAAGGGCGTTGCTGACGATGGCCAGCAGCCAGGGGCGTTTTTCGAAATGCTTTGAATAGGCGAAGCCCTCGGCGAGGACCACGCCGATTTCAATTGGGATTTGGGGAATGCCGGTCAGGTGCAGGGCCACCGCCAGGGGGTTGGTCATCAGATTGGCGGCGAAGACCGCCAGCAGCTCCCGTCGCCGAAGGCCCCAAAAATAGGCGATAGGCAGCTCCAGAAGAAGGGTCAGCCCAAGGGACAGGGCAAAAACGTTAAGCATCCTCCACCGCCTTCCAAAGCAGGACCAGGGACAAAATGCTTCCCAAAACGCCGCCGATGGGGATATTGATCCCATAATGGACCGGCAAAAATCCCAGAAACAGCGCCAGGGTCAGACTGCCGAAGACGGTGCCGGGATAGTCCGGGAATCGCCGCCAGAGGGCGTGGAGGGTCAGGGGCATGGTCATGTTGAAGCACAGCAACGCCAGCAGGCCGAAGGCCGGGGCCGCGCCCAATGCATAGCCCACCGCCGCCAGGGTCAGGGAGCAGACCGTCACCCGACGGCTTCCAAACCGGGCCGCCAGGATGCCGCCCAGCATTTTGCCCAGCACCACCGCCCCCACGGCGGCGAAGGCCAGCGCGCCTGTCTTCCAGGGGAAGACCACCTGAAAGCCCACCAGGCTCCGCAGGATCACCACCGCAAAGCAGCTCAGCGCCGCGAAAACCGCCGGTTTTTGCAAAGGCGCTGTGGAAAATTCTTCGGGGACCCGGATGTTTTTCAGCAGCAGCGCCATGAAAATTCCCACGGGGAGCAGCAGCCAGGGCGCTTTTCCGGCCAGCACACCGCCCAGATAGAGACCCATCGCCCCCGGGGCCACGAAGATTCCCAGTTTTTCGCACCGGCCACCGTCGCGGATCACGTCCACGCCGCCGCCCACATGGAACAATGCGTTGCCCAGGCCCAGCACCGCCGGGTGGCAGAAGGCTCCGACCACCGTCAGGCCGCAGCCCAGGGCGGCGAAGCGCAGGGGCCAGCGCCGGTCCGAAAGCCGGTCCAGCACCGCGCCCAGGGGCAGCTGCATGGCGAAGGCGCAGAAATTATACAGGAGGATGCCGCCAAAATCCACGTCCAGCCGCCCCAGCATGGCCCAGGCGCAGATGCCGTCCACGAAAAAGTGGACCGGCGCATACAGGCCCGTCACCGGTGGAAGATGGGTCTGCGGCCCTCGAAGGTGCAGACGTATCCGAAAATTTTCTTCAGCTCGGCCACCATTTCGTGGGTATACTGCCCGGCCCGGGCCACGTCATGGGAATCGGAGCCGACGGTGACGATCCTGCCGCCCAGCTCGTAAAACCGCCGGAAGTAATCCAAAGTCGGCAGGGGACCGCCGCAGCGGTCGATGCCGGAGGTGTTCAGCTCCATGCCCTTGCCGCGCCGGACCAGTTCAAGCATGATCTCGTCCATGATGGAGCGGTGGTCTTCGTAGCGCAGAAGCTCCTTCCGGGGGTTCGCGCCGCATTTGGCGATGTAGGTCAGGTGGCCCAGGACGTCGTAGTCCTCGTGGACCCGGACACATTCCAGTGTGGTTTCCAGATGGTGCCGCACCGCCTCGTCATAGGTCTTGCCCTGCCAATAGGGTTCCATATAGATGTCCACCCCGTCCACCAGATGGACGGAGCCGAGGACGAAGTCGAAATGCCGCCGCCGGAGATCCTTTTTCAGCTGATCGGGGTTGTCCGGGGTCAGGCCGAACTCCATGCCGCGCCGGATCAGCAGGCCGGGGACCTGAAGGCCATCGTATTCGGCGTTGTACACCGCCGTGTCGAAGACCATGTCCAGCTCGGGGGTGTAGTCGATGTGATCCGTGAAGCAGATCTCCTTCAGGCCCCGGGCCGCCGCGGCCAGGGCCATGTCCAGGCCGGAATCCTTCGCATCGAAGGACACCCGGGAATGCATATGATAGTCGTACATTTATATCTCCTCCCGAAACTGGCGGAACGCCGTGGGCAGCGCCGCCTGGGTATCGATCTCGTCTAAGGTCAGCCAGGTGAAGCCCCCGGCTGCCGCATCCACCTCCAGGAACCAGCCGCGCAGGTCCCAGCGGATGTGGGTGAAAATATGGTTGCGGTCGATGCTTTTTTCCACATTTCGCGGATGCAGGCCCCGTTCCTCGGCCCAGGCCACGGCCTCGGCCGCGCGCAGATGGCCCGCCACATTGGGAAACTGCCAAAGCCCGGCCAAAAGGCCCCGGCTGGGCCGCTTTTCGATGGCGTAGCGGTCGCCGCAGCGGAGGATGAAGACCGTCCGGTCCTCCTGCTTTTTCGCCCGTTTGGGGAGCTTCACGGGGAGCGTCTGCCAGCTTTCCCGGCCCTGGCAGATCTCGCGGCAGGGGCAAAGGTCGCATTTCGGCTCGCCGTTGGGGACGCAGACCGTGGCTCCCAGCTCCATAAGGGCCTGGGTGAATTCCCCGGGGCAGTCGGTGGGGTAGATCGCCGCCAGCTCCTCCCGGACCCGTTTTTTCACCTGGGGCAGGTCGATGGCCTCCTCATCGGCCCGGAGCCGGGCCAGCACACGCAGCACGTTGCCGTCCACTGCCGGGGTGGGCCGGGAGAAGGCGATGGAGCAGATGGCTCCGGCGGTATAGTCGCCGATGCCGGGCAGGGCCAGCGCGGCGGCATGGTCCGAGGGAAAGACTCCCCCGTGGCGCTCTTCGATCACCCGGGCGGCCTTTTTCAGGTTCCGGACCCGGCTGTAGTAGCCCAGACCCTCCCAGAGCTTGTGCAGCTCGTCGTCGTCGCAATTCGCCAGGGCGGCGATGTCCGGCAGCCGGTCCAGAAAACGGGCGTAGTAGCCCTTCACAGCCTCCACCCGGGTCTGCTGGAGCATGATCTCCGACACCCAGATGCGGTAGGGATCCGCGGTCTGCCGCCAGGGCAGCTCGCGCCGATTCTCCCGATACCAGGGCAAAAGCAGCCCCGGCAAAACCTCCAGCTCCATCCGTTCACCTCCAATTTGTCCTGTTATTTTACCATGTCCCGGCATTCGTTTCAACCTGCAAAAATTTTTGCGAAAAAATAAAAAATAATGCTTGACATTTCCGCATCCCCATGATATTATATCGAAGCGCTCAAGAGAGCAGCGCAAAATGCGCCGGTAGCTCAGTTGGATAGAGTGACTGACTACGAATCAGTAGGTCAGGGGTTCGAGTCCCTTCCGGCGTACCAGAACGAACACCTTCGGGTGTTCGTTCTTTTTTTGTTTTCATACTCGAATATTTCAATGCAACAGGGTGTATTTTGTAAAGGAAGGTTTTACCCCTTCGCAAAATACACATGACTGCGGCTCATTTGTGGCAAAGTGAAAAGCGGTTATGGGAAAGGAGTAAAAATTCCGTAAGTAACCGCAACTGAAGCTACGAAAGGAGCCTGTATGAAATCTTTATACGAAGAACTGGGCGGCACATACCGGCGAGTTGGAGATCATTTCATCCCCGACATTGAACTGCCCGAAAGAAACTACGAAATCGGCAAGTATGGCCGTATGCGTCATCGTTATCTCAAAGAGCATCGTAAAATCCAGTACACAACCATGATCCTCAACGGCACGCTGTATGACCACCTGGAAGAAATTGACCGGATCTGCAACGAACGCATGGAAACTATGGTAGCCGCCATGAAAAAGCAGCAAGGCATCACGGAAGAACTGAAAGCCAGAGATCAGCTTGCCTGGGTGGGCGCTATGAACAATATCCGCAGCTGCGCAGAAGAAGTTATCCTCCGGGAACTTGTTTATGAGGAGGACGGCGCATGAGCATCTTGGAAGAACTATGGTATGGCAATATCGAGCCTGCCGAATATGATATTTCGCCCGACAAGAAATATAAGGAGATGCTTCAGGTAATCAGCCGGAACGAGGATAAGCTGCTTGCGACCATGACGGATGCGCAGAAAGAGTTGTTCACCAAATACGCAGATTGCGTAAGAGAGTATCAGGTTATGGCAGAGTGCCTGCTATTCCAGAACAGTTTCCGGTTGGGTGCCAGGATCATGCTGGAAGTTATGGCAGAATAATCGATTCTAAGAGGGCCGTCCCCGGTTTGGGGGCGGCCTTTCTGTGTTAATGGGGTTATTCCTGTTCCTTGTTCTTCTTTCTGCTCTTGTACACATTGTACTGGTTTTTGCACCTGGGACTGCAGAACAGGTTGCTCTGTCTGCTTGCGGCAAAGACCTTCTGACAATGCTTGCAGAGCTTTAAGGGATTGTTCTCGTCTGTCAGCATGAAACTGAACATCATTTGAATGCCCAACAGCAGAGAATGGAAATCCCATACGATAGTAGGCTTGTCAAACAAGGCTATGTGGTAAGTGGGAGCCATGCCGCCGAATGCCGCCATGCTCATATGAAGCGCCTTTTTTGCTTCGTCCTTCAGAGAAGCATTGTCCTCATAGTAGAAAAAGCTGGTCAGCAGATGGAATGCCCAATCCTTGAACTGCGCTGCCAGCCAGTCATACCGCTCCGCATACTGCCGTTGAAAACTCATGCTCATAGCCATGGGCTGCTCCGAAAAGGTCAGCGCCAATGCCTGCATGGTTCTGTCCTCATTGATATTCCAACTGGATTCAATGCCCTTTTTCGCAAGATCCAGCTCATCAAAGGGATAGAACAGTTCCAGATACTTTTCCGTAGGCATGGATTCTTCCCGGATATACTGGTTCTTGGGAAGATACACCGCTTCATATTCCATGAACTGGGGCGTGGTAGGCAGAGCGGTCATCAAACCCAGCAGACCGTACTTATGCACGAAATCCATGACACCCTGGCGGATCACTTCTTCGGACTTTCTGCCCATGGAAAGCAGACCTACATTCAGTGCGTCCAGCACCAACTGTTCCGGATTCTCCAAGGGGTTATATACCTCCGGCTTGGCATACGGTGCCGCTGTCACATACCGAACTCCATTCATTCCTTCTTTCAATTCATATCGGTCATAGCGCACCCAATAGGAGCTTGCCCGTTCAAACAGATTTTTCATGGCACACCTCGCTGTGTAATCTGTAAATCACATTTTCATATTACTATCTTATCAGCCTTCCTTGATACCGTCAAGGGTGGCTTTTTTGCGTCTTGGGAACTTGTTCTCTTTTTTGACTCTGGCAGCGGTTCTGCCCTTCTGTGTCAAGGCTGCTTCATACAAGGATATAAATTCCCGTTCCCGCAGAGAAAGTGATCCTTCTGCTTTTCTTTTCAGATGGTCATAGAGCTTCCTCTGCAATTTCCGTGTGTATGTATCCCTTACCTTCCGAATATTCCGGTCAGACTGCCCTCGCAGCTGCGCCAGCTTACTTGCGCTGTAAAGTCGTAGGGAAAGAAAATACAGAACCTCCTTGTGTTCCATCTTCAGATTCTTCACAAGGCTGGACAAGAAACTGTCTGCTGTAAGTTCGTGCATTTCATAGGGACAGTCAAAGAGAATATCCAGGAATTGTCCTCTTGTTAAAAGCCGGTGTTCCGGTGAACACATCCACTCCGGGAATACAAGGCCGTCATAGGTCTTTCTCTTGTATTCCAGCGGTACATCTCCACGGAGAACTTCGTGATACCGCTCCCTGCGTTCCCGATTCCGGTCAAGCCTGTCCATCTCACCGATCACCACATCGAAGTCGGTATCTTTCCGGGCAGCTTTGCCAAGCCGCTCCACAGCAAACTCATCGATCTGCTGCCGCAGGGTATCATGGCCAATGGGCGCATCCGGGTCATCTTCATCTTCCGGTATATCATCATCAAAGCCAGCGGGATCTTCGTCCTGCTCCAACTGACTTTCCAGTACCGCTTCAAATTCCGCATCCAGGGCAGCGCCCAGATCTTCATCAAAGGGAATGGCATCGGAGGATTCCGCTTCCTCTGCAAATACAGTGAAGTCATGCTCCGACTTCCATGCTGTATCTTCCGCAGCTTCGATTTCTTCGTACTCGTCAAATTCGTTTGCCATGACTTCACCATCCTTCTGTTTTTCATTTTAGCATATCTCAGATTATTTTGAAGAATATTCTGTAAAATCCAAAAATAAATTTTCAAAATAGTTCCGTTTTACATACCCTTTTTCTCCTATAAGCGAGGGAGTAATCCGAAAACGCCACATTCAGATTACTTTTATCTTACAGAAAGGAGGAAATGCCTATGATGAAACCCAAGAGAGAACTGACCCCGAAGGAAATCCGTTCCATCCGAAAGCTGGTCACAGCCAAGTGTGCCAACTATGACAAGGAGTACGGATGCCTTCCCCTGGACTGGGAGTGTCCGATGCTGAACATCTGCTACACCCACAGTGCCATGTGCAGCTACTTCCGGGAGTCCGTTCTGCCCAACGATCCGGAACTGTCCGCTGCTTTTCAGCCGCTGCCCACCAAGCTCTGTAAGTATTGCGGAAAGCCTTTTCCGATTGACGGGCGCAAGGTGTACTGCTCTACAAATTGCGCTGACGCAGCCAGCCGGGAGCAGACAGCAGCCAGGGTACGAAAGCACCGGAAAAAGAAGGCGGATATGTAACGATTATGCCCCGAAAAAGCATTGCAGCGCAATGACTTTTCGGGGCTGTTTGCATGTCCCCGGTGTGTTTGTACTCAGGACACGGTTTTTACCCTTATGACCGTTACAAGGGCCGCAAAATCAACGATTACGGAATATGAATTTGGATCTCACAACAGGAGGATATATTTGCCTATGACTGACGCCCAACCCCAGCAGAACTACTATATCAACCGACGAATCGGTTCTACCAACTATAAAGTCAAGGTGTACTTCAGTGACACCGAAAGAGAAACCATGGAGGAGAAAATATTGAGAATGGTGAAAAATGATGCTATGCAAAGTGCGACTGAGTGTGCTATAATGAATGCGCCACAAATGAGCCGTCAGTCTGAAAGGAGCGCATCATGAGCGTGAAACAGACTGAGAATAAGATTACGGCGCTGTACGAGCGCCTGTCCCGTGATGATGACCTTGCGGGAGAAAGCAACTCCATTCTGAACCAGAAAGCATACCTCGAAAACTACGCAGTTCAGCACGGCTACACCAACTTCGCCCACTATACGGACGATGGATGTTCTGGCGGCAATTTTGAGCGTCCCGATTGGAAACGCATGATTGCCGACATTGAAGCCGGAAAGATCTGCCGTGTGATCGTAAAGGATATGAGCCGTGCAGGCCGTGACTACCTGCAAACCGGCTTTTATACCGAGGTATTCTTCCGGCAGCATGGGGTTCATTTTATTGCCATCGCAAACAGTGTGGACAGTGAAGATCAGAACAGCAACGAGTTTGCGCCGTTTCTGAATATCATGAATGAGTGGTATCTGCGAGATCAATCCCGGAAGGTGTCTGCTGCCTATCGTATCAAGGGAAACTCAGGAAAGCACACTTCCACCCATGCCATCTATGGTTATAAGAAAGATCCGGAGGACAAAGATCGCTGGATCATTGATGAAGAAGCTGCCGCTGTGGTTCGGCGCATCTTCCAACTCAGTATTGAAGGCCATGGCGGTTATGAAATCGCACAGATTTTGACCCGGGAGAAGGTGGAGTCTCCCAGTTACTATCTTGCCAGCCGTGGTATCGGCCTGTTCAAAAACCGCAAGGATATGACCCGGCCTTATGATTGGTACGGAAACTCTGTCAATGTCCTGCTCTCCAAACCGGAGTATATGGGGCATACCGTGAATTTCCGTACCTCCAAGAAATCCTATAAGGACAAGCGGATCATGAATCCTCCGGAGGACTGGCTGATTTTTGAAAACACCCACGAAGCAATCGTCGATCCGGAAACATGGCGGCTTGCCCAACGAACACGCAGAACCGTCCACCGGATTGACACCACGGGAGAAGCCAATCCGCTGACGGGTATTCTCTACTGCGCCGATTGCGGTGCCAAGTTGTATAATCACCGCAGTGTGAAAAATAATAAGAACGGCACACAGACTCCCGTGGATTTTTACAACTGCGCCAGCTACACGCTGACCTTGCAGCGGGAAACCAAGAAGTGCTGCTCCCACAGTATTACCACCAAGGCAATCCGGGCGATCATTCTGGAAACCATTCAGACCGTCAGCACCTATGCCATCAGCAACGAAGCGGAGTTTATGGAAAAGGTACTGGAAGCATCCCGGTTGAAGCAGGAATCGGAAGCCAAGGGATTGAAGCGGAAGATCAGCCGTGCCAAGAAGCGCTCTGCTGAACTGGACACGCTGATCAAGACCTTGTATGAATCCTATGCCATGGGAAAGATTACGGAGAAGCGTTTTGAAATGCTGTCCGCTGACTATGAAAAAGAGCAGGCGGAGTTGGAAGAAGTTATTGCTACAGACCTTGTGGAGCTGGAAGTGTTCACCACGGACAAAGACCGGGCGCAGCAATTTCTATCCATTGCAAAGCGGTACACGGACTTCTCTCAGCTGACCACTCCCATGATCAACGAATTTGTTGATAAGATTCTTGTTCATGCGCCGGAGAAGATCGATGGCGAGCGGACGATGGAGATCGAGATCTATTTGAAATTCATCGGCAAGTTTGACATTCCCATACCGGAGCCTACCCCGGAGGAACTGGCCGCCGAGGAAAAGGCACGAAAGAAACGAGCAGCGGAACGAGCCAAATATGAGCGCCGGAAAGAACGAAAGCGCCAGCAAAAGCTGGAAGCGGAACGGCAAGCCCAGGCAGCGGAGAATGCCGATGCACAGAAAGAACAAACAGCATAATTTACACCGATGGGCGGTTTGCAGAAATGCAGGCCGCCCTTTTTCTATACTCATTTTTAGGAGGTACGACTATGACCGATACAGAAAAACAGTTACTACAAGCAAAACACCGCTTGGAGGAAGCACAGGCCAGAGATCGGGCGAAGGAACGCAAGACCCGGACACGGCGGCTGATCCAGGAGGGTGCGATTTTGGAGAAAGCATTACCGCAGACAACCCGAATGACATTGGAACAGTTGGAGGAATTTTTGTGGGAAGCATTCAAAGCAGTACGATGATTTTAGGCGCTCTGGGAAACCGGAGCGCTTCTTTTTTATCCCGAAGGGCGCACTTACTCACCACCCCAGTGGGGCGGTGGTATTTCCGTTGGAAATCGTGCGCTCTCCGAGGGGGATGCGGCTTCTGCGGAAGTCTGATGGACAATGCCACAGCTTAAGCGGATCTGCTGTCATTGCCCACGCAGTTGGTGAGAGGTATCCTCACAGAATACCGTCGCTTCAACCGACGGTATTCCACCAACTGCCCGCACAAACCTGCCACCGGCAGCTTTGTCTGCGGCTATGACCCTAAGTTCAGCTTAGGGTCATTTTCTCTTTGAAAAGAGAAACAGAAACTTTACGAAAGGATTGGTACGAAGAAATGGCGATCTATCATTTGGAAGCTAAGGTCATCAGCCGGGGCGCAGGGCGATCTGCTTGCGCCGCTTCGGCCTATCTAAGCTGCTCCCAAATTCTCAACGACTATGACGGCATCCAGCACGACTACACCCGCAAATCCGGACTTGTCTGGCAGCAGGTATTCCTGCCGGAATTTGCACCGCAGGAATGGTCTGACCGGGCCGTACTTTGGAATGCGGTGGAAGCAAATGAGAAAACCAAGGACAGCAGACTGGCAAGAGAGTTTGTGGTGGCGCTGCCCATCGAACTTGAGAAAGATCAATGGACAGCGCTGCTGACAGAATATATCCAGACCAATTTTGTGGCAGAGGGCATGTGTGCTGATGTAGCCATCCATGACACAGACGGACACAATCCCCATGCCCATATCATGCTGACAGTGCGCCCACTGGACGAACATGGCAAGTGGCAGTACAAGACAGAGAAAGAATATCTCTGTGTCCGGGATGGTGAGGAACGAGGATTCACCGCTACCGAGTTCAAGGCAGCACAAGCCGACGGTTGGGAGAAACAGTATCCATATAAGGTCGGCAAGAAAAAGGTGTACATGGCTCCCTCTGCCGCCGAAACGCAGGGACTTGTCCGGGTATCCAAGCATCCGAAAAGCACCAAATATGGCAGACAGAATCCCATCGCAGAAAAATGGAACAGCGATGAACAAATTGTAGTATGGCGCAAGGCATGGGCAGATACCACCAATTCCCACTTGGAACGAGCTGGTGCCGATGCCCGGATCGATCACCGGAGCCATGCAGAGCGTGGCTTGGATGAACAGCCGACCATCCATGAGGGTGTCGTTGCCCGTGTATTGGAAAAGAAGGGCATCATCGCTGACCGCTGCGAGATCAACCGGCAGATCAAGGCTGACAATGCGCTGCTCCGCGAACTGAAAGTAACAGTTAAAAAGCTGATGCAGGCCGTCAAAAACACTCTGTCTGCCATGGCAGAGAAGCTGGAAACGCTGCGGCAGAATATGATTATCTTCCGGTATCAGCTTCTGTATATTGCTACCGGCAAGGGCAATCTGACTAACCGGCTGAATATCCTTCGTCCCGAATTGGAACGCTATCTCCGATTAGTAAAACAGATAAAAGATAAAACCAAGCAGAGGAATCTCCTGCTGGACGAGCGCAAGGCTGTTCCTATGTGGAATATTGCCAAGCGGCAGGATCTGGCAAAGCAGATTTCAACGTTTTCTGAGGACATTGAGGAACTGCGTTCCGAAAAAGCGATGCTTCTGCGCTCCCTGGACTGCGCCGACGATGTGGCCATGGGCGATGTGAAGAAAGATATTGCAGCCATGGAATCGGCTCTTAAAAAGCTGGACGAGCAGGAATGCAAATATACCGCTGAACTGGAATCTGCCTTGCAGCAGTACCGGGAACTGCAAGCGCAGGCAACAGGATTCGATGCAGAGGAACTGACAGATGCACGACTGCAACTGCGTCCGGGCATGGATCGCTCTACCGTTGCCAGAATCCAAGCCGCATATGAATCGCAGTACAGTCCCTTTACCATGGCTGAAGCCAGAAGGGATGTTTCCAATATGCTGGGTGAATACGAGGAAGAACCCCGCTCTGTCCGGGAGCGGCTTCGCAATCATCAGCAAGAGCAAACTGCGCCCCGCAAAAAAGAGAAAGACCGGGATCGATAACTTCTTGAGCAGCACCTAATCAAGGGGAGGTGTAGACGATAGTGATATAATCTCCGATCTCTTATGTATGCGATTGTGTGATGTCTTCAGAACATTTGTAAAAACTTCATAAATCCTTAAATGTTGGGAACGCTTTTGGAACTCTGGAGGCATCGGTTGGGAACTTAGTATTTGTATAATAATTGTCAACATGCGGTGTTTGCCGCAGGAATTATGGAGGCTACTATTATGTATTTTAACGCAATTGCTAAGGTTATTTCTGATCGTACCGGCTGTGATATTTCCGCTGTAAAGCCCGAAAGCACCTTTACCGAACTGGGGATCGACTCTCTGGACACCGTGGAGCTGCTGATGAACCTGGAGGATGAACTGGGTGTGGAGATCGAACTGGGCGATCAGGTCGTTAAGACTGTAGACGATCTGGATAAGCTGATCCAGAGTAAGCAGGGGTAAGCGAATATGATCAAGTCACCTATTTGTGAACTGCTGGGTATTCAGTACCCGGTCTTTCAGGGAGGCATGGCTTGGATCGCTGACGGCAATCTGGCCGCTGCCGTGTCAAATGGCGGCGGCCTTGGCATTATCGCAGCAGGCAATGCCCCCGGCTCTTATGTTAGAGAGCAAATCAAAATCGCCAAGCAAATGACTAACAAGCCTATTGGCGTTAACATCATGCTCATGAGTCCCTTTGCCGACGAGGTGGCAAATGTGGTCATCGAGGAAAAAGTAGAGGTTGTTACCACCGGCGCGGGTAACCCTTCCAAGTATATCAAGGAGTGGATCGCCGCCGGTATCAAGGTCATCCCCGTGGTAGCAAGTGTCGCCATGGCGAAGCTGATGGCCCGTCTGGGTGCTTCCGCTCTCATTGCAGAGGGCGGCGAAAGCGGCGGTCATGTGGGTGAGCTTACCACAATGGTACTGGTTCCCCAGGTCTGCGATGCAACGGATCTGCCCGTCATCGCTGCCGGCGGCATTGCTGATGGACGGGGCGTGGCTGCAGCCTTTATGCTGGGCGCCTGCGGTGTACAGATGGGCACCCGGTTCCTTAGCGCCTATGAGTGCAACATTCATCCCAATTATAAGGAGAAGATCCTGAAGGCTACCGATCTTTGCACTATGGTCACCGGCAAGCGGCTGGGCCATCCCGTGCGCTCTCTGCGTACCCCCTTCGCTCGGGAATATTCCAAGGCGGAGTACGGCGGAATGCCTGACGACGAGTTGGAAAATCTGGCAGTGGGCAAGCTGCGCATGGCCGTGCAGGAGGGCGACAGCGAACGGGGCTGCTTCCTCTCCGGTCAGATCGCGGCGATGGTAAAAAAAGAACAGCCTGCCGCCGAGATCGTCCGTGAGGTGATGGAAGAGGCAGAGCCGATTTTGCGGAGGGCTTGCTTATGGGTAGAATAGCATTCGTTTTTTCCGGCCAGGGTGACCAGTATCCCGGCATGGGCAAGGAGTTGTGCGATACCTATGGTGCCGCGTCAGATGTGTTCCACATGTGCGAAACCATTCGGCCCGGTACGGTGCGGCAATGCTTTGAGGGAACCACCGAAGAACTGAAAGAAACGAAAAATACCCAGCCCTGCCTGTTTGCCATGGAACTGGCAGCAGCGGAAGTGCTGATGGATAAAGGTATTCTGCCGAATGCTTTGGCAGGATTCTCCCTTGGTGAAGTCGTGGCGGCAACGATTGCCGGCATTTTTGACCGGGAGACCGGCTTCAAGCTGGTCTGCACACGGGGCGAACTGATGCAGGAAGAATCCGAAAAGTACGATACCGCCATGGCGGCAGTCGTCAAGCTGACAGCAGCGCAGGTCAATGATATTGCTGAGAAATATTCTGATATTTACCCTGTGAATTTCAACTGCCCCGGTAACATCACCGTTTCCGGTCTTGCCGGGCACATGAGCACATTTTCTGCCGAAGTGAAAGCCGCCGGAGGACGTGCGCTGCCCCTGAAGGTGAAGGGTGCCTTCCATTCGCCCTTTATGGCAGATGCGGCGACGGCCTTTGGTGCGGAACTGGAAAAGGTTGAGCTGGGTCAGCCCAGGCTTCCGCTGTATTCCAATGTAACGGCACAGCCGTATTGCGGCAATCCTGCCGCCCTTCTGGCAGAGCAGATCAAAAGCCCGGTGCAGTGGGAAAGCATCATCCGCAATATGATCGCGTCCGGCATCGACACCTTTATCGAAATCGGCCCCGGTAAGACTTTGACCAATATGATCAAAAAGATAGACATGAATGTAAGGGCATATACCTTTACGGAATACCTGGAGGAAAGTGTATGCTGAAAGGAAAAACAGCCATCGTCACCGGCGGCAGTCGGGGAATCGGTGCGGCAATTGTCCACAAGCTGGCATCCATGGGCGCCAATATCGCCGTGATCTATGCCGGAAACCAAACCGCTGCGGAAGCGGTCTGTGAAAAGTGCAAGGAAGAATACGGCGTGGAAGCGAAAGCCTATCAGTGCAATGTGGCCTCCTTCGAGGAAACGAAGGCCGCTGTTGCCGCCATCAAGGCAGATTTCAGCGCTGTCCACATCCTTGTGAACAATGCAGGCGTTACCAAGGACGGATTGATTGCCATGATGGGCGAAAGCGCCTGGGACGCGGTGCTGGATACCAATCTGAAGGGTGCGTTCAATATGATCCGCCATTGCACCGGTCTGTTCCTCCGGGCAAAGGAGGGTTGCATTATCAATATCAGCTCCGTTTCCGGCCTGATGGGCAACGCAGGACAGTGCAACTATTCTGCATCCAAGGCAGGCCTTGTAGGCCTGACCAAGTCCGTTGCCAAAGAGTTGGCCCTTAAGGGCATCCGCTGCAACGCCATTGCCCCCGGCTTTATCCGCACGGATATGACCGGCAGCCAGGAAAATAACCCGCTGCTTGCCATGATTCCCCTTGGGAGAATGGGCGAGTCAGAAGAGGTTGCCGAGGCTGCGGCCTATTTGGCGACTGCAAAATATGTAACCGGCGAGACTATCCGTGTTGACGGCGGCATCGCTATGTAAGGAGATTTCTATGAGTGAAACTAGAAGAGTTGTTGTGACCGGTTTGGGCGTTGTCAGCCCCGTGGGCAGCAACATGGAAGCAGCATGGAACAATCTGGTGTCAGGCTATAACGGTATCGGCCCCATCACTTGCTTTGATACCACGAATTATAAGGCAAAGTTGGGCGCGGAGGTCAAAGGCTTCGACCCTATGGATTATATGGATAAGAGTGAGACCCTACGCAGCGATAAGTATGCCCAGTATGCCATGGGCGCGGCGGTTCAGGCAGTGGAAGAAAGCGGCGTCATCGGCACATTGCCCCCTGAGAGAGTTGCCGTTTACTTTGGCTCCGGTATTGGTGGCCTGAATACCATCAGCACCGAGATCGGCAAGCTGGAAAGCCGTGGCCCCCACCGGGTATCCCCGCTGTGCGTTCCTATGATGATCGGCAATATGGCTGCCGGTATGATCGCCATCCGCTATAACTGCCAGGGTGCAGCTATGCCTGCGGTGACCGCCTGCGCATCCGGTTCCAATGCCATCGGTGAAGCCCTCCGGGCCATCCGTCATGGCTACGCGGACGCGGCCATCACCGGCGGTGCGGAAGCATCCATTGTTCCCGTTGGCGTGGCAGGCTTTATCAATATGAAGGCGCTGTCCGTTTCCGAAGATCCCAATGCGGCCAGCCTGCCTTTTGATGCCCGCCGTGGTGGCTTCGTCATCGGCGAGGGCGCGGCAGCGCTGGTTCTGGAAGAATACGAACACGCCAAGTCCCGTGGTGCCAAGATCTACGGCGAAGTCTGCGGCTATGGCTCCACCTGTGACGCTCACCACATCACCGCACCCCATCCCGAGGCGGAGGGCGGTGCACGGGCTATGAAGCAGGCTCTGGAAGAGGCGGGCTATAACGGAACAGAAACTGTCTATGTCAATGCCCACGGAACCGGCACTCCCATGAACGATTCCGGCGAGACCCTGGCGATCAAGAAGGCTCTGGGAGAGGAAGCCGCATATAAGGCGATGGTCAGCTCTACAAAATCCATGACCGGCCATATGCTGGGCGCAGCTGGCGCCATCGAAGCCATCGTGTGCCTGAAGGTGCTGGAAACCGGTATCGTACCGCCTACTATCAACCTGAATGAGCCGGATCCTAAGTGTGACCTGAACTATGTGCCCAACAAGTGCGTAAATGCCCAAATTGATCTGTGCCTGTCCAATTCTTTGGGCTTTGGCGGCCATAACGCCTGCCTGGCATTCCGAAAGGTGTAAGCTATGAAAGATACCGACATTCGCAAATATGCCGAATTGATGAAGGAACTGGGCCTGACCGGTTTGGAGATCACGGAGGATGATAAAAAGGTCCGTCTGGAACGCAATGTAACTGCTGTTCCAATGCAGACTGCGGTGGTTTCGGAAGCAGTCCCCACCACTCCAGCAGCAGAAGATACCGACTATATCAGCGTGAAATCGCCTATCGTGGGTCTGTTCTACGCGGCTCCTGCTGAGAATGCCGACCCCTATGTTTCTTTAGGGGATACGGTGAAAAAGGGCCAGACCCTTTGCATCGTGGAGGCCATGAAGCTGATGAATGAGATCTGCGCCGAAGAAAGCGGCACCATCGAGAAGATCTGCGTCACCAACGGCCAGATGGTGGAATACGGCACAGAGCTGTTCCGAATCAAGAGGTAAGCCTATGAACAAGGAAGAAATTATGCAGATCCTGCCCCACCGGAACAATATGCTGCTTGTGGACGATGTGGCGGAGGAAAACGGCGAAGCTATCGGTCACTACCATGTCCGCGGAGATGAGTTCTTTTTGAAAGGACATTTTCCCGGAAACCCCATCGTCCCCGGCGTCATCCTGTGTGAGATCCTGGCCCAGTCGGCTTGTATTCTGCTGAAGGATCAAATGACCAAGGGTAAACTGCCGGTCTACACGGGACTGAACAATGTAAAGTTCCGTTCCCCGGTAAAGCCTGGGGATGTGATCGAGACCCGCTGCCATATCAAACGGGCAAAGCAACCTTTCTACTTTGCGGAAGGCACTGTTACGGTAGGTGACAGGCTCTGTGTTTCTGCTGAATTTTCCTTTGCTATTACAGGAGAATAAGCTATGTTTTCAAAGATTTTAGTTGCGAACCGGGGCGAGATTGCCGTCCGGATCATCCGTGCCTGCAAGGAGATGGGCGTCGCAACCGTGGCAGTCTACTCTGAGGTGGATAAAGATGCTCTCCATGTAGCACTGGCAGATCAAGCCTACTGTATTGGCGGCCCGGAAGCCACGGAAAGCTACTTAAACGAGAAACAGATCATCAGCACTGCACTTCTCGCCGGAGCCCAGGCCATCCATCCAGGTTACGGATTTCTGTCTGAAAATGCCCACTTTGCCCGGCTCTGCCGGAAAAACGGCCTGGTATTTATCGGACCTGACCCGGAGAGCATGGAGCGGCTCAGTGACAAGGCGGCGCTGAAGGAACTGTTCAGCCATACCGGGTTGCAAGTGATTCCCGGCACCAAGGTGCTGTCTTCTGTGGAAGAAGCAAAAAACGCGGCGCAGAAAATCGGCTACCCGGTGATGCTCAAGGCCTGCGCTGGCGGCGGTGGCCGGGGTATCCGGCTGATCCAGACGGCGGATGAATTGGAGGACGCCTGGCATCAGGCGACCAGCGAAGCCCTCAGCGCCTTTGGAGATGGGAGTGTATATCTGGAAAAGTATGTGTATCCCGCCCGACACGTGGAGTTGCAGATTCTGGCAGACGAGCATGGAAATGTAGTCTGCCTGGGGGAACGGGATTGTTCCTTGCAGCGGCGCAACCAAAAGCTGATCGAAGAAACACCGTCCCCTGCGGTACATGATTTTCAGCGTAAGCAAATCATGGAAAAAGCGGTGGATGCGGTGAAAAAGATCGGCTATATGGGTGCCGGTACCCTGGAATTTCTGCTGGATAAGTTCGGAAATTTCTGGTTCATGGAGATGAATGTGCGGCTGCAGGTAGAGCACTGCGTCACGGAAATGCTGACCGGTATCGACTTAGTCAAATGGCAGATCCGTATTGCCGCGGGCATTTTCCTGAATTTTGACCAGGAGAATATTCCTATGACTGGCTGCGCCATCGAGTGCCGCATCAACGCAAAAAGCTGTGGGCAGCTGAAGATGCTCCATGTCCCCGGTGGACCCTCGGTGCGGTTCGATACCTGCCTGATCCCCGGCACGAAAGTGACACCTTATTATGATTCCCTTCTTGGCAAGCTGATCGTCTATGCCAAGACCCGTGAGGAGACGCTGCGGAAGCTCCGGGCTGCCCTTTGCGAGCTGGTGATCGAGGGAATCCCAACAAACATTGAAGAACAACTGAGCATTATCACCGATGACCGTTTTACATCCGGCGATTATGACCTGACATTTATGGGGAGCCGTTAATATATGGCCTTTATCAATTTTCTGAAACCGAAAAACGCATTGGAAGAGGGAGGGCGTGCATCCGCGCCTGTCCATCAGGATGCCGGAGAGCCGGAGAAAACTTGCCCCAACTGCCACAAGGCGATCCCTCTAAGCAATCTCTGGGCGGCTGATTTGGTGTGCCCCTGCGGCTACCATTTTCGCATGAAGGCCCGTCAGCGCATCAAGCTGATCACGGATAAGGGCAGCTTTCAGGAACTGCTCGCCGATATCCGTTCCTGTAATCCACTGGATTTCCCTGGCTATACCGAAAAGGTGGAAACTGTCACGAACGCCAGCGGTGAAACGGAGGCCGTAATTTGCGGTACCGCGGACATTGGCGGAATCCGTTGTGCGATGTTTGTGATGGAGCCATATTTTATGATGGGCTCCATGGGCAGTGCCGTAGGCGAGAAGATCACGAGACTGTTTGAGTACGCCACAGAGCATCATTTGCCGGTGATCGGTTACACGGTTTCCGGCGGCGCACGGATGCAGGAAGGTTTGCTTTCTCTGATGCAGATGGCGAAAACCAGTGCCGCCGTCAAGCGTCATAGCGACGCCGGGCAACTCTATATCGCGGTGCTGACCGACCCTACCACCGGCGGCGTCACCGCCAGCTTTGCCATGGAGGCGGATATCATCATCGCCGAGCCGGGGGCAACGGTGGGTTTTGCGGGGGCAAGAGTGATCGAGCAGACTACCAGAAAAGCATTGCCGAAAGAATTCCAAAAGTCGGAATTTGTTTTGGAGCACGGCTTTATTGACCGGATCTGTGCCAGATCTGCCCAGAAGAAATTGCTGACAGAGCTTCTGCAGCTGCACAGGAGAGGATAACGGATGACACAAGTACCCTATGCCATCGTCAAACACGCCCGGGACAATATGCGTCCAACAGGTCTTGACTATATTCGCAATATTTTTACAGGCTTTATTCAAATGCACGGTGACCGACGCTTTGCTGATGATCCGGCCATTGTTGGCGGTGTTGCTTGGCTGGGAGATATGAGCGTTACTGTAATCGCCATTGAAAAAGGCCACACCGCCAAAGAGCGGCAGCAGCGCAATTTCGGCGCCCCCAACCCGGAAGGCTACCGCAAGGCTCTGCGATTGATGAAGCAGGCAGAAAAATTCGGCCGCCCGGTGATCTGCTTTGTGGATACCTCCGGTGCCTACTGCGGCATCGGCGCAGAAGAACGGGGTCAGGGCCAGGCCATTGCTGAGAATCTGATGGAGATGTCCGCCCTCTGCGTGCCGGTAATTTCTTTCCTCATTGGTGAGGGCGGCAGCGGCGGCGCATTAGCGCTGGCTGTGGCTGACCGGGTATGGATGCTGGATAACGCAGTATATTCTGTGATCTCTCCAGAGGGCTGCGCCAGCATTCTGTGGAAGGACGCAAAAAAAGCGGAGGAGGCTGCTGCCAGCTTGAAGCTGACAGCCCAGGATGCCCTTTCCTTTGGCGTGATCGAACGGATCATCTCAGAAACGGATATTGGAAAACAACCGTTTTACGACCGTATCGGTCAGGAACTTTCGGAGGAGCTGACACAGCTGTCCGGCGATCCGGATTTGATACAGAAACGCTATGACCGATTCCGAAAGCTGGGAGTAACAAAATGAGCATTTATAAGAATTTTTGCACGGAAGTTCTGGATGAAAACGGTAATCTGCAGAATCTTACTCTGAATTATCCCGAAAACTTCAACTTTGGCTACGATGTGGTGGACGCTATCGCAGAGGAAACCCCCGATAAAAAAGCACTTGTCTGGTGCAACACCGAAAATGAGGAGCATATCTTTACCTTTGCGCAGGTGGCAGAGCAGTCTGCTCGGTATGCCAATGTATTCAAAAGCGCCGGTATCGGACGGGGCAGCCGTGTGATGCTGATTTTGAAGCGGCATTATGAGTATTGGTTTGCCGCAGTTGCACTGCATAAGCTGGGGGCCACCGCAATCCCGGCCACCCATATGCTAACGGTAAAGGACTATATCTACCGTATCCGCATGGCGAAAGTGGATGCGATCCTTTGCACCCCCTACAATGACGTCCCGAAAAAAATCCGCTGTGCGGTTGCGGAAGCAGGATCGGGCTGCGTTCTCTGGACGGTAAAAAAGGATGTGCCTGATTTCCGCAATCTCACTGCCGAAGCTGCTGCAGCCTCTGAGAATTTTTCACGGCAGGAAACTGCTGTCACGGACCCCATGCTGATGTATTTTACCTCCGGCACCACCGGCAATCCCAAGGGGGTCATCCACGACTTTTCCTACTCTTTGGCGCACATCGTAACGGCGAAATACTGGCAGCAGGCGGAGGATAACGGTTTGCATTTTACCGTGGCGGAGACCGGCTGGGCCAAGGCCTCCTGGGGCAAAATTTACGGTCAATGGCTGGTTGGCAGTGCTGTTATGGTTTATGACTTTGACAATTTTGAGCCGAAGCAGCTCTGTACGGTCATCAACCGCTACGGTGTGACCTCCTTCTGCGCGCCGCCCACCGTATACCGCTATCTGGTGCGGAAGGGTATCCCGGATATGCCCAGCCTGCGGCACGCTTCTACCGCCGGGGAAATGCTGGCCCCCGAGGTGTTCCGCAAGTTTACGGAAAAGACCGGCCTTCCCCTGTGCGAGGGCTACGGTCAGACAGAGACCACCCTGCTGATGGCAAACTTCCGGGGAAGTGACCCTGTGGCCGGTTCTATGGGAGCCATATCGCCTTTCTACCATATCGAGCTGCGGGGCAAGGACGGAAAGCCGGTTCCCGTGGGCGAGATTGGCGAAGTTGTTATCATTCCACCGGAAAACGGCCGCCAGGTGGGTGTATTCTGCGGGTATCTGGATAACGAGGAACAGTACAACTATGTGTGGCGGAACGGTGTATATCACACCGGTGATGCCGCCTATATGGATGAGAACGGACGGTATTGGTTTCATGGGCGTTTTGACGACATCATCAAAACCGGCGGCTACCGGGTGGGTCCTTATGAAGTGGAGAATGTGCTGATGGAGCATCCGGCTGTGGTGGAATGCAGTGTGGTGGGCGTACCCGATACACTGCGGGGTCAGGCTATCAAGGCCTTCATCGTTCTGGGCAAAGGGTACGAAGCTTCTCAGACTTTGGAGCTGGAGATCAAGGACGCCTGCAACAAGAAGCTGGCGGAATATAAGTGGATCCGTATTCTGGAGTTTGTTCAGGAGATGCCTAAAACCATCAGCGGTAAGATCCGAAAAACAGAACTCAGAAACGCAACCTGATACATAGCCGTATGAGCTAAAAACTCATGCGGCTATGTGTGTTTGACGAAAAAAAGATCATGTGGTATAGTATTGAAATGTTGAAGCATCAACCTTTATCTTTTTGCAGGAGCATTCTATGAATCACATTCCCTCTCATTTGCCGGAGATCCTGAACCGTAATATATCCGGCTATCATCAATACTGTCTTTCGGGAAACGCAAGGCCTATTTTTATCAGCGAAAATCTGTGTGGCATGATAAATTTGCCCCAAAGTGCCATTTTTGACGAGCTTGAGGACCGATATGCCCAGCGCGTCCATCCGTCTGACCGGGATAGTTATCAACTGTTTCTGGAACAGCTGCGCTGTCAGCCGCAGACTCAGACCGCGCAATACCGCTTGATTCGCGGCGATGGAAGCATCCTGTTTGTCTGCGATACCATGACCTCCTATCTGCAAGGCACGCAAATGCTTGCAGATTCTGTTCTGACGGATATTACGCAGATCAAAGCAGAAAATCAGAATCTGCAATATTTGAACGATACGACCCCCTGCGGTTTCCTGAAATACACTTGTGAGAAAAATCCGAGAGTCACATTTATCAATGACAGGATGCTGAATATCCTTGGCTTTACAAAGCATCCTGACGGCGAATATGATGATCTTGCGCTATATATGAGCAACATCTATACAATGATCCCCACAGATGAGCGGGGACGCTTCTCCCGGTATCTAGAACGGGTTTATGAGCAGGGTGTACCCATCGCCGGTGAAATGACGGCACTCAAGCAGGATGGTTCCCGGATTCATGTTTTCGGCTGGGTCACAAAATGTGTCAACGAACTTGGTGAAGAAGAATTCCAAAGCGCTTTTATGGACATAACGGAACGATACCGGCAGAAGAAGGAACAGGAAACCAGCCGGTATTTGAAGGCACTGACAGAGGTTTACGACAAGGTGTTTGAATTCGATCTGCGTGAACGCACGGTGAAGTGCCTGTACGGTCAGAATTCCCCCAGCTTCAAATGGCTGGAAAATATTCCTATGCAAATGCAGGAAGCCACAGAAAAATGGATCACGGGCAGTGCTGCGGAAGCAGACAAGGATCAGCTTCGGAGCTTCTTTGGGGAATTCTACCAGAGAAAACTGACGGGGCATGAAGGCCGCCCACCTCAGATCACATATCGGGCGCTTTCCTCCTCCGGAAGCTATCAGACCTATAATGGCGTATTCCTGATGCTGGATAGTGATACCAGCCTGTATTGCTGCCGCAGAGCAACTGAGTTGCCAGAGCAGACAGGAATGCAGGAATTGGCCATGCGGTTTACAGAAGGTGTTGTAGCCTTTGAGGTGGAAAATGACACAGTCAAGCCTATGTATATCAGCGAGAATGTCTGCTCCTTCTTTGGCTATGACCGGGAAGAATGGGTGGCACTGGCGGAGAAGAAACCAACAATTCGGGAGTTTATTGCCCAAAGCGGCATCAGCTATACTGAGGTAAAGACACTCTTTTCCTCCGGTGAAGCAGAATTCACCTATTTTGATATAGAGCGGAATGTTTATCGCCGCATTCGGGCGATCTGCTCCGGAAATTACAAAAGCGACGGAAAATGTTATGTAATGCTGTATAATTTGGATGCGAAAGCAACGGAAAGTATACAGCGTAGGATTCGCATTCGTACCTTTGGCTACTTTGATGTTTTCGTGGACGAAAAACCCATCGCCTTCCGGAACGAAAAGTCCAAAGAACTGCTTGCATTGCTGGTTGACCGCCGGGGCGGCTTTGTATCCTCTGAAGAAGCAATCAGTTTCCTGTGGGAGGATGAGCCTGCAAACACCGTTACTTTGTCTAGATATCGGAAGGTGGCCTTGCGGCTTAAAAATATTCTGGAGGAATATGGGATTTCGGAAATTGTGGAGTCTGTAAATGGCAAGCGCAGGATCGCTGCGGAAAAAGTGCAGTGTGACCTGTACGATTACTTGACCGGCCAGGAGGAACACGCGCAGCTTTTCAAGGGCAGCTATTTGACCAATTACAGTTGGGGCGAAACAACGCTTGCTGAACTGACCGGGGACCATCTTTACGGAACGGGAGAGTAATATGCATACCTACATACATAAAGTCCGGTATTATGAAACTGACAAGATGGGGATAACCCATCACTCCAACTACATTCGTTGGATGGAAGAAGCCCGGGTGGACTTTCTGGATCGTATTGGATATGGCTATGCGAAATTGGAGAGTGACGGTATCATTTCTCCGGTAATTGGTGTGGAGTGCCAGTATAAGCATCCAACCACATTTGACGATGAAATAAAAATCACTGTAGGAGCCGAAGAGTTCAAAGGTGTCCGGCTGGTCATCGGTTATACCATGACCAACGCTGCGACGGGAGAAATTGTATTGACAGGCAAGTCTATGCATTGTTTCACGGATGTAAACGGCAAACCAATCATCTTAAAAAAGCAGTTCCCGGAGTTTGAATGTGTACTGAGAGAACTTACGGCCAACAAAAATGTGGATTAAATCATTAGATTCTCGTTTCAAAGAAAAGTAGAAGCATGTAAAGAAGTCACACCATCTGTTCGATTGGTGTGACTTCTTATTATTGAATAGTTGCCAAGGTGAAAATTATCCTTGACAAATCGCGTGCCAGTCCGGTGGACTGTTGCTCATGCCCGGCTCGACGGGCATGACACCTTCATTGCCGTCCATTCCCGGACGGCAATGCAAACGAGTCCCTTCCGGCGTACCAGAAAAACCGTTATCCCATCCGGGATAACGGTTTTTCTTATATGCTGGGTGGGACTCGAAAGGCCGGCCCCGGCACAGCCGGGGTGAAAAACAGTCCGGGGGACTGTTTTTCAGGCCGTGGGAGAGTCCCTTGGTTTCCGGACGCATCCGGTACGGATGTGGACGGAAACCAAGCATCGCAGAACCGCGGAAAACGAACACCTTCGGGTGTTCGTTCTGTTTTGTTTTTTGATACATTCGGTCCCGTAGGGACACCCCTCCCGGGGTGTC
>JAFYLN010000085.1 GCA_017537045.1 Oscillospiraceae bacterium
AAGGAGATCCCTCCCATGATCCTGGTGAAGTCCGACGGCTCCGCCATCTACGCCACCACGGACCTGGCTACCATGGTCCAGCGTATGCAGGACTTCAAGCCCGAGAAGATGCTGTACCTGACCGACAAGCGCCAGGCTCTGCACTTCGAGCAGGTCTTCCGCGCCGCCCGCAAGTCCGGCATCGTGACTCCCGAGACCGAGCTGGAGCATGTTGGCTTCGGCACCATGAACGGCAAGGACGGCAAGCCCTTCAAGACCCGTGAGGGCGGCGTCATGCGTCTGGAGCGTCTGATCGCCGAGATGACCGAGTTCGTCCGTGCCAAGGTTGTGGAGAACAAGATTGTCTCCGACGAGGAAGTGGACGCCACCACCGCCAAGATCGCTCTGGCCGCTCTGAAGTACGGCGACCTGAGCAACCAGCCCACCAAGGACTACGTCTTCGACATGGACCGCTTCGCCGCTTTCGAGGGCAACACCGGTCCCTATATCCTGTATACCATCGTCCGTATCAAGTCCATCCTGAGCCGCTACGGCGCCTGGGAGCACCTGCCCATGCAGACTCCCACCAACCCCTATGCCAAGGACCTGATGCTGGCCATCACCAAGTTCGGCCCCTCCATGGAAGCTGCTCTGAAGGCATCCGCACCCAACATGATCTGCGCCTACATCTACGAGCTGGCCGGCGCTGTCAACAAGTTCTATCATGAAACCCGCATCCTGACCGAGGAGAATGAGGAACTGAAGGCAGGCTACATCTCCCTGATCGGTCTGGCAAAGAACATTCTGGAAAAGTGCATCTACATTCTGGGCTTCTCCGCTCCCGACAAGATGTAATAAATCAGAAAATCCACCGTCTTTTCAGACGGTGGATTTTCTGTTACAGCAATTTCTCAGCCCACTCCGCTTCCTTGAAGCCGGTGAGGATCAGATCATCCTTCACAATGATGGGGCGCTTCACCAGCATGCCATCGGATGCCAGCAGCTTCAGCTGCTCCTCACGGCTCATGGTGGGGAGCTTGTCCTTCAATTCCAGGGACTTATACAGAAGACCGCTGGTGTTGAAAAACTTCTTCAGGGGCAGCCCACTGGCCTGCTGCCAGGCATCCAGTTCCTCGTAGGTGGGATTCTCTTCCTTGATATGCCGGTCGGTATAGACAACGCCATGCTCATCCAGCCACTTCTTGGCCTTCTGACAGGTGGTACACTTGGGATATTCAATAAACAGCATGAAATCTCCTCCTTCATTTTCCTTTATCTTATCAGAAAGAAGGAAGAGACGCAACAGCAATTTCTCAGCCCCTGGACGGTTCGCTATACCTTGTATATCAGTAGCAATACAGTCGCTATAAGCACACAATTCTGCGCCCAGCAAGCCTCCAGGAACGTTCAGGCAATTAATCAATTTAAGCAAAATAAAAAAGCAGAACAGCGAAAGCTGTTCTGCTTTTGGCTCCCCTTGTTGGACTCGAACCAACGACCTGCGGATTAACAGTCCGTCGCTCTACCGACTGAGCTAAAGAGGAATATTTGTGTTGGCATTACCTATCTTCCCGGGCAGTCACCCGCCAAGTATTGTCGGCGTACATGAGCTTAACTTCTGTGTTCGGGATGGGAACAGGTGGACCCTCATGACAATCAATACCAACTCATATGGATGGGATTTAACCCATCTTTTATATCATAGCGCCGTTGCGCTTTGACCTTATGAATAATAACATATGATCCGCCGTTTGTCAATAGTTATTTTCAAATTTTTTAAATTATTTTTCGACTATTTTCAAAGTTGGAATCCGATCCAATTTGAAATAAAAAAGCGACGTACCGAAGTACGTCGCTTTTTTTTAGTGTACACTTTAGATATCACTCTCGGCACACTAAAAAAGACCGTCACGCATCCAAATTTTCAAATATTTCGTTCGCAAATTTCGACAAATCCAAAATTTTAAACCATATAACCGGAAATATCATCAGTTCCTACATCAAAAGCTTTCGCAGAAGATTCAGATTCTTCATACTGTGCTTTGATCCGTTCATTAACTTTCGGATCCATTACAGAAATTAACTTAAGATCCTTCTCTCTAATTGAAATTTCAGCAATATCATCTTTTTCACCATACTGTGGAAAATTTACCAGCCAATAATCTTCCGTACACTGCTCAAAACAAATCCATCCCTGCATCCCGAGGTGAACGCCCTCTCTGGCATATGTTTCTTTTTCTACGACTACTTCTACACAATCCAATACTTCCATTTTACTTTCCTCCATACGGTGTGATAAGTCTAAGCAATCCATCAGGTCGAACCATCCAGCCTGAAATAAAGGATACAGTACCATCTCCATTCCTTCTTGGAATCTCAATAAGTATACTTATACGTTGTCCCTCCTTGTTCAATCTGCCAAGTGTATAGTCACCTGCGACATACTTTTCCCTGGCCTGCCTTTCCATTTCAGCTTGAAGCCATCGAGCATCGGCTACAGAATATCCCCATTCATGAAAAAGCTTTTCCTTGCCATGGGGATGTCTACCTTGCGTATTAAACAGATAAGGATCAAATTTGCCGTAATCACTTTGAGCTGCGGCAACGAGCAAAATCGTCGAATGGTCAACTGGATCCAAAGTACAATGACAATTGGGATGATGTGGCCAGATTGGAGCCCTGCTTTCCAGGAACAAGCACCCATCAAGCTTCAGGCACTCCTGGCAACAGTTCGGCCCCTGAGAATGGTGGACCCATTTAACCCAGCTTGCATTGTCTATCGACTTTCGTACAATTACTACTCCTGTACTTTGCTTATAGTACATTCATTTCTTCTCCTTTTCAAGTAGTAAGAATGAAACATTCTTCTACAAGCAGAGAGAAAAATGAAAAAAGTTGCACTAATTCGTGCAACTTTAAGTAAAAAATAAAGCGACATGTTGAAACATGTCGCTTTATGGCTCCCCTTGTTGGACTTGAACCAACGACCTGCGGATTAACAGTCCGTCGCTCTACCGACTGAGCTAAAGAGGAATATGTGTGTTCGCGTTACCTATCTTCCCGGGCAGTCGCCCGCCAAGTATTGTCGGCGCAAATGAGCTTAACTTCTGTGTTCGGTATGGGAACAGGTGGACCCTCATCGCAATCAACACGAACTTATGTGGATGGCTATTAACCATCGTTTATATTAAAAGCCGATTGGCTTTTAACTGCTAACTAAGTGTATCACACTTATTATGCCTTGTCAACTCCAAATTATTCGTTTTCTTTTACCCGCGATCCAACCCAGCGCAGCGGTTGGGAGCGGAAACGATGAGCCATAATGCTGGTGAGGAATTCTCCCTGGAGAATTTCGAGCATTGCATTATGAGCGAAGAGTTGTTGGTGACCCATACCGGATTCGAACCGATGTTAACGGCGTGAGAGGCCGCTGTCTTAACCACTTGACCACTGGGCCATTGGTGCACCTTCACGGACTCGAACCGGGGACCCACTGATTAAGAGTCAGTTGCTCTACCAACTGAGCTAAAGGTGCGGATCTGGTATTTCTACCTTATCTTCAGAGGCACCGGCGCGAGATTTTGGCTCAAATGAAAGTTTGGAAAATGCAGACATACTTTGTGTATTTCGCATTTTTCAAACTGCACAGTTGGGACAAAAGATCCGCCGGGTAT
>JAFYLN010000086.1 GCA_017537045.1 Oscillospiraceae bacterium
ACTTCATCGCAAGAGGCGGCCGCATCCCCGCACCCCTGCAGAGCCTGAAGAACTAAAAAGCAACCCCGGCACGAAAGTGCCGGGGTATTTTCATCGATATTTCGTAGGGATCGCTGTCCCCAGCGATCCGTCCGCGAAGCGGCATGTACAGCAGAAAGTAAGGTGCGCCCTGAGATCTATTCGACAAATTGGAATTTGTCGTTTTAGAAATTCAATTTAGCTTTTACTTGTAAGTAAACAGTCACGAAAACAAGAGCGATACCGCTGCCAACCATAATCCATTGCAATGGCAGCGTATCTGCCAGCGGGCCAAAGATTGCCATACCAACAGGAAGGAATCCAGAATACATTGCTCCCATCAATCCAAACACACGACCTTGCATGGAGCTTTCCGTCTGTTCCTGTAGGATTGTAGTTGTTGCAGTCTGTATCATGGTAAGGGCAATGCTATATACAAACATCATCACAAGGTAAAGGATGAAATATGGCGATACACCCATACCAATTGTCATAATACTGAGTACTAAAAGCCCAGCAGCAAATGTTTTTACCTTGCTCTTGAATCCGCCCCAAATGCCCATTAACACACCGCCCAAAGCCATTCCCGCAAAACCAACGAGTTCAACAGCGGTCAAATACCAATAAACATCTCCGTATACCCGACTAACCAGCAATGCTGCCATAAAGCCAGCAGGCACAGATAACAGGATGAACAGTCCATAAACTATCAGTATTTTTCCAATAATTTTATCGGAAAATGAATAACAAATTCCAGCTTTCATCTCAGCCAAAACTGAAACATTTTCATTCGTTGTCTCCTGTTTGGGCAGTAGCACGCAGGATAATAAGCCGATACCAAGGATTGCTGTCAGTATATCAATAAAAAGGGTAGAACGAAATGTTCCAATTGATAATACCGTACCTGCCACAGCAGGAGCGGCAAACTGAACGATAGATTGCATGGTTGCGTTGATTCCGTTATACCGCATCAGATGTTCCTCTGGTACGAGGTGTGGTATCACCGCATTGACCGCAGGTGTCTGAACACCTGCTCCTATGGAACGGATGATTGACATTGCCAGCAAAGCACTCAGCAATATGAAATCCGAGGAAATCACAGGTATTACAAAAAACATGATGGCAGTAGCAACTGTGATGACCACATCCGAAAGAACAATCAGCTTTTTGCGACTGTATCTGTCAGCCCATACACCTGCGAAAAAGGAAATCAAAAATTGTGGCAGATAAGAGCAGATAGTAAACGCAGCTACCCACCCACCACTTGATGTTTTCAATGTTACATACCAAATGACCGACATCTGTACAATCATCGAGCCGAATAAGGTAATACATTGACTGACAAGAAAAAGCACGGTCTTTCTTGTCCAGTTATTCTGTGCTTGACCCATTTATTTATCCTCCTTTTGTTTTTGCTGTCATATCATAGCAGTAAACAAAAGGTTGGTGTTATAATGGAGGGTTAAGAAAACCTCTCTTTCATCTCTAAAAGAATTTTTATCATTTTATCTGCATTTTTCTCTGCATCTCGCAAAGATACAATCAGCCTATCGCAAACAGAGATGATATCCGCATCTGGCTGGGGTGTATTTAGTACCTGCTTCATATCAACTTGCGGATTATGCTCAAGAGCGTGGAGCATCCGAAGGATAGCTTCCAATGAATAGTTCGCCAGGCGGAGTGTGCGTATCATTTTCAATCGCTCAATATCATCACTTGTGTAAGCACGATATCCGTTTTGCTTCCGATTCACCAAAAGTAAACCGTTTCGTTCCCAATTCCGAAGGGTATCCATAGAGATATCCAAATAGTCCGAAACTTCTTTCCGCTTCAAAATGAGAGTACGCTCCGCTGATTTACCAGATAAAATATGTGTTGCAATGCCGATGGCTTCCTCAGCATTTCTTTGTTCTCTCTGTATTTGCTTCCGATATTCTTCGGCAAACATAAGAGCCTTATCAAAATCTCCCGTTGCAGAAAGTTTGATTGCTTCTACAACCTTCTTTCTCAGCCCGTTTTGAAGTACCTCTATTTGAAAGGCAATTCGGGCAAGCCGCAACTGTTCGATATGAAAATCTGTAAAAATTCGGTAACCATTGGACTTTCGCTCTGCCAGCGGTATCAGACCCCATTCCTCATACATCCGCACTGTGTTTGGATGTATACCTATTATTTTTGCAATCTGATTTGTAGAATATGTACTCATCATATCTCCGTAAAATTCAAGTTTGTCTAACAGTATTATACTCCCCAACCAGATACAAATCAATTTATTCTTTTGATTCCCTCCCAAACTCTAATTCTGGACCATGATAAAAGTGGGGGATTGGTGCGTATAATCAGCCATCCCTTACATACAACATTGACATCTTTTGACTTTTTTCATGGAATCTTAGATTTTCTAAAGCGAATGACAGAAGAATTAACAGAACAAAAACGCGTAACCGCCCGGATCTTTCCGGGCGGTTATTTTGTGTCCGTTGACAAAAAACTGACGATTGGTATAATAAAACAAACGAATCAGGAATTATTTTTTAGGGGTGATTGCATTGAAAAAGATATTGCGTGTAATATGGAAACCATTTCTAATGATGTTTCCTTTCATTTTGGGCTTGGTTGGCTTTACTTTGGATGGCGAACCTCTGCTGCAGGCAGTTTACGCAGGTTTGTGTCTGTATGGTATGGGACAAAAAGAACTTCCTCCCAATGTACTTGTGGAAATCGCCCGCTGGCTTGCCCCTCTGGTTTCTGCCAGCGCCGTTTTGGCCGCAGCCAAGTCCATCCGCCGCTACCTCCATGATGCATCTGCCCGCCTATCAGCAGAGAGTGTTGGCATACACGGCCCGAAAGCAGAAAAAGAAGCTATGCTCAAGGCCCTTGGACACCGGGGTATCGACATGGAGGACAAGCCGGTAAAGGCAGATAAATATCTGCTTCTGGGTGACGAAATGGATAGCCTGGAATATTTCCACACCTATTTGGAAGATACTGACAGGGATGTTTTTCTGCAAAGCAAATCCCTTTCCTCCCGCTCCGTTGCGAAACCAAATCTATATCTGTTCTGCCCGGAAGAAACCGCAGCCCGATTATTCTGGGAGCAGTATCCTCTATACCCTATTTCCAGAGAAAACAATCATCACATCCGTGTCGCCATGATCGGTTTTGGCTCTTTAGGCCGGGAATTACTGCTTTACGGTCTGCAAAACCATATTTTTGCTCCAAACCAGTGCATTTCTTATGATATTTGGGGCGAAGAAAATGGATTTACCAATATTTACTACCAACTGCCCCGGATCTCTGACCCGGTAGTATTCCACACAGAGCCGTGGCACGCTTCCCTGGAGACCCTGGACGAAGCCCACATGATCATCGTCGCCGAGCAGCAAGACCAGCTGGCGTTACTGCGGGATCTTACTCTGGCGCTGTGGAATAAGCCGCTGCACGTGATGAGTGTCCAGTCCGAAGGCATGGAGGTCCTGAGCAATTTACTGATCAGTTTTAATTGGAAAGCGATGGTAATGAAGCCGGAGCATATTTTCAACGAAGAACGGCTTAACTATGCCAAGCGTGTCAACATGATGTACTATGACAGGTATTCTTTACCTTACGAGACAAATGCCCACGCAGATCAACTTTGGACGCGTACGAATTCATTTTCCCGGGACGCATTACTGAACACAACAGAATACCACCGCATTCAGCGGCAGCTCCTCGAAGATAACATATTGACGGAAGACACCATAGAATTGTTGGCTGAACTGGATCATACCAACTGGTGCCGTCGCCACTATTTAAATAACTGGGAATGGGGCGTGCCACAAAACGGCAGAATCAAAGATATGGAGAAGAGGATCCACCTCGCTCTGTTACCCTACAAAGACTTGGACGATCGGTTTAGAAAGGACTGTCAAGATAATGTGCTGCAACTTTTTAGACTTGATAAGGACAATACATTGTGCCGTTAAATCGAAGCCAGACAATCCGGGAAATAATACCTGATATTTATTTGATTATTGGACACAATTTGTCAGTGACGATCCGCTGCCAAATTCAAGTTGCTTAACAACGCTATATTCCGCCAATAGAAATTAACAACATGTTCTCATGTCCCCGCCAGAACTTTGATTCTGGCCATGATAAAAGTGGGGGATTGGTGCGTATAATCAGCCATCCCTTACAAATAATAGCATCGTAATTCGACAACATTACGAGGAGAGAATATATATGAAAGCAACTGGCATTGTAAGACGGGTCGATGACCTCGGCAGAATCGTCATTCCCAAGGAGATCCGCCGCACCCTCCGGATCAGAGAAGGAGACCCCTCATATACAACATTTACATCCTTTGACTTCTTCATCCGTGGTATCGTGGATTTCGCCCAGCGCATCACAGGAGAATAACCCGTACATGAAACAGAGCAGCCGCCTGCAATGCAGGCGGCTGCTTTTTAACTGTTCGACAAATTGGAATTGGTTTAATCCTTGCTCAACACTTTTTTCTGCCAGGACTTTTTTTCGCATTGGGGGCAACGCATA
>JAFYLN010000087.1 GCA_017537045.1 Oscillospiraceae bacterium
GAAGCAGGACGTTATCGATACCTATAACGAATGGTATCCGGAAGGAGGTCGGTATCAGTCCTCTGGTAAGATTCTTGTATCCGACACTTACACTCTAACGAATAGTAGTTCTGAGGATCAGACTATCAGCTTTCTTTATCCCTTTGCATCCAGTCTGAATGGGTTGAGCGAGAATCGCCCGACTATTACGATTAACGAAGAAGCAATCAATACAGAACTCCATGCTGGTAGCTATGCGGGCACATTCCAGGGTGCATGGGAAAACTGGTTGGAAACCCATGAGAATCCCGGTTCCCTGAATCCGCATTACATCGAGAGTTGGGAAGGTTATGAGCTAATTCTTTCTGATGGGAGTTATCTGGAAAGAGCGTTGGGCGAATATCCTGACCTGTCCCATATTCCTGTGATCGTCTACAAATTTACGGATGCCTGGGGACCTGTCGAAGATGATGACGCAGGTATTCCCAATCCCTCTATGCGAATCATGTTTGAGCTGGATTATGAGAAAACGAACGTCCTTTCTTACGGATTCCATTCCGCTTCCGTCGATAGAGAGAAGGGAATTATGGGACAAGGCTTCTCGATTCGTCAAGAGGGGGAACGATGGTATGGCAATCCGTATTATCTTATTATTATTGGTGAAGACGTAGAGAATATGACTTCTCAAGGCTATGTTACCGGCGGATGGGATACGAAGAACGAAGTTGAATCGGGTGTAACCATTACACGCATGGAATCTGATTTGGAATCCACGCTTAGAGAAGCAGTAAGTTTCTATTACGGTGAAATGACCGACGTACAGAACTACGTTGAAACAGACCCGGAATATGGATTTGAAATGTTTTATGGCCTACTGAAAGAACACTTGCTGGCCTATGGTGTTCTCTCCGAGAATGAAGTAGAACGGTATGCAAGTGGATGGATCGAAGATCTGGATGTTGTTGGCGTAGACCGGGTATTTTGGTTGGAGACTGAGATTACGATACCTGCAGGTGAAAGTGTAACCGTTTCTGCCAAATTCAAGAAAGATCCTAGCTTTGATTACCACTGTGCGAATACTGAGAATAAGGGAATCAGTGGCTACGATATGGTTACTGCCCTAGGAAGCAATCTGATCTTTACGCAGCAGACGGCTTGCCTGGAAGACAGAGGCCAAATTGAAATTGTCCGCCAGAATTTTGGCTTTGATCTCGAAAATGGAATCAAGGAAGTGAAACTGGATTTGACCGTGCCTCACTACTATCTTGAAGTCAAGGGCATCAACTCAAAGTAATATAACCATAGACGGCGGCCCTATATTAATTTGGGCCGCCGTTTCGAAAATTATGGAATTCATCTGTAACCTTTTGCTTCAAAAATCGTACTAATATAGTGAAGGAGTATATATCAAAGAGAATTAGCTTTCAATGTTCATATTTTCTCTATTGAATACAGACTCCCAATACAGTAAAATAATAGTAAGACACTGGCACTACCGGCGATCTGGCACTTTTACAGCGCCGGGTCGCCTTTGCGGCTTTATTGAGGAAATTTTCTCTCTTGCAATAGAAAAGAGGTGTCCATATGAAAAGAAATCGCATTATCATAATTTGTGCCTTTGCGATGCTCATCCTATGTTTTGTAGTCTTATATAGCCAAAGAAGAGCTGTTTTCCAACGCGGAAATCCTATTCCGTATCTGTGGGCTGCGGCGCAACTTTCTGAAGATCAACCATTTGTTGCTGTCGACGAAGCAAGAGGCTTCTATATCTCAAAGCGCGGTGAATGCCCTGAACTCTTTGAATTCTTCCAGGATGAACTTGATGTCCGGTTCATTGAGCAGGCAGGAAGCGGCTATATTTTCTCCGATGGCACCAAAAACTATGTAATATCCTCTGAGGTTTACTGGGGCCGTTATACCGTTTGGTCTTTGCCATTATACAAGCCGTATAAGTAACGGAGGTGTTGCTATGAAAACAAAAATGAAGCTCCGGCTCATCAGCATGGCAATGCTGATCGTAGCCATCGTTTTTGTATTCTGCGCTTTGGCCTGTCCGACTCTTGGCAGGACGATCTACATAGGAGAATGGAAGTTTGGCGCAGAGCAATGGAGGTTTTGCTATAAAATCTATGCCATTGTGATGGTAGCTCTTTTCGGAGTCTCTTTCTTTGTGAAGGAGAAGAATTAGGAGGGTCATTTATGGTTACTGCCATCTACTCGTTATCACAGGTCCACGGTGCAGAACTGTGGCTCCTGTTTTGGCTTGTTTGTCTGGTTGCATACCTGATTTTATGCTTTGCGATTAAGTCCAACCGGACAAAAAAGGGAAGAAAGAACGTCTTTATAGGCCTCCTAGTAGCTGAGGTCGCTGTCGATTTGATATGGGCAATCATTTACTACCGTAACGGCGTGTACATCAACTATGGTATTGGAGCAGTATATGGAATGTTCATATGGATCCCGGCTCTGATTATCGCAGCGATTATTGTATCGAACAAGAACAAGATGAAATGAATGGGCAGATCACTTCTATCATCATGATCAGTTCGCAAAATGAATTTGACAAAGGATTTTGGTAATATGAAAAATACAATAAAGGTCATTGTCCCTATCATATTATTGGC
>JAFYLN010000088.1 GCA_017537045.1 Oscillospiraceae bacterium
GGCCCCCTTGTGTAAAGGGGGCTGGCAAAAATCTTTGATTTTTGACTGAGGGATTGACAACCCCTCCGAGCAGGCTTCTGCCTGCCCACCTCCCCTTACACAGGGGAGGCTTTGGCGCGCTGCAGCCTGAGGAACATTCTTTGACAAAACCGGTCATAACACCGCCCCTTCCGGGTGTGGTTTTTTATCATATATAATAATGTATATACTCCCCAAAAATATTTTTTAAAAACTTCTGCAAAAAGTGAAACTGAAATGGAAACTGAAATATCCGGCCGCTATACTAAAGCCAGCATAAAAGAAAGAAGGTGGTGCGGATGATCCAGCCGTTCTGGGTAAGTGAAAACCGGAAAATCATGATCTGTATTGATGACTACGACAACGGTATTCCTATGGGCAGGTTTTACAGTGCCAGTCAGGGAATGGTCAGCTTCCGAAGCATGTCACAGTTTCTGCTGAAAATGGAAACGGTGCTGGAAGAACTGCAGGAACCCCAGTCCTACACCGCAAAGCGAACCTTCTCGACCATGCTTCCTTCGGACGATGACATACCCCATCCCGCTCAGTTCCGCAAGGGCGCAAAAGCAACCTTTGAACTGCAGGTGCTGTTCCGCCAGCATTCCAGCTGGCAGGGCGTCGTGATCTGGAAGGACCGGCATTCGGAGCAGAGCTTCCGAAGTGTTCTGGAGCTGATCTTCCTGCTGGACAGTGCTCTACGGGATATGGAAGGAAGTGCGGCATCCTAAAAAATTTCTAAAATTTTTCAAAAAAGTGAAAATGTAACGCAAACTGAAATAAATGCATTGTAAACTGTAACCGTAAACAAAAGAAATACCTGCTAACGGCAAACCGCCCGAAAGGACGGGACGCAAAGCTAAGGGGTCTAAGGGGAAAACCTATGACAGCCCGGCCGCCAGTATTTCAACCTCTAACTGATATTAAAGGAGATTGAAATTATGGCTAAGAAGAATTACAAGAAGTTCCTGCCCAAGGCTGGCAGCACCCTCGCAGTGGCAGTGGCAATGAGCGTGGCCATGTCTACTCAGGTCAGCGCGGCTGAGCTGGATGAGCACGAGTACAACCTCGACAACAACAATAATCAGGACGAACTCAACACCAAGCTGACTCTGGAACTGAACGGAACCGAGCCTGCCGATTACAATGAGTCCATCGAGCAGGAAAACAGAGAGACTGACGATAAGAACAAGGAAACCATTGAAAAGAACGAGGAGGCACAGCAGAAGAACGAAGCCGCTATTGAGGAGAACAAGGACGTTCCCGAAGGTAAGCTGCCCGAGATTCCCGAAGCTCCTGAAGTGCCCGATGTTCCCGCAATGCCCGATGATCCCGAGGCTCCCACCACTCCCGATCTGCCGGAAGAGACCGCTCCTGAGGATCTTGAATTCACTGGCAGCAAGCCCGATCCGATCGAAGATCCCAATCTGGTAGATCCCGGCGATGCACCTCCTGTTCCCGACAAGCCCGAGCTGGACAACCCCGGCGATGCACCCGAATTCGACGGCGAGGAACCTCCTGTTCCTGAAAAGCCCGAGCTGGACATTCCCGAAGCACCCGAAACTCCTGAGAAGCCCAACACCGAGGGCATGGATCCTGCCGATCACAATCAGGCAGCCGGTGAGTACAACGGCGAAGTCGAGGACTACAACGATCAGGTCGAAGACTACAACGGTAAGGTCGAAGACTACAACAAGGAAGCCGGCGAGTACAACGGTGAAGTCGAGGATTACAATGAGCTGGTCGAAGATTACAACGGCAAGGTAGACGGCTACAACGACAAGGCTGGCGAGTACAACGATCTGGTCGGCGACTACAACGAGAAGGCCGGGGAGTATAACGATCTGGTCGAAGACTATAACGGCAAGGCCGAGGATTACAACGATCTGGTTGAAGACTATAACGGCAAGGCCGAGGATTACAACGATCTGGTCGACGACTACAACGAGAAAGCTGGCGAGTACAACGACAAGGTCGACGAGTACAACAAGGAAGTCGAAGACTACAACAAGGAAGCTGCCGATTACAACGATGCAGTCGAAGACTACAACGAGAAGGTTGAGGACTACAACGAGGCTACCGGCGAGTACAGCGACAAGGTTGACGACTACAACGAGGCTGTAAGAGATTACAACGAGAAGGTCGATGACTACAACGAAGCAGTCGACGAGTACAACGAGAAGGTCGACGACTACAACGAAGCTGCTGAAAAGTACGACGAAGAGCGCTACGGCGATGAGCTGGATGCCTACGAAAAGGCCGAGGAGGCACACAACCAGCAGGTTAAGGAAAACCAGATCTTCGGCGAAGTCACCGAGTACAACGAGAAGATTGAAGGCGACAATGTAACCATCAACAGCATGAACGAGGCACTGGAAAACGACATCGACGCCGGTGTTGTGGAAAACCTTGAGAATGTGGGCGACATCAATGAGAATGTTGAGATCGGCGATGAAATCCTGTCCGTTCTGGATGACTATGATGAGCTGGTCAAGATGCACGCGGCTCTGATGGACGAGGCCGCCGCACTGGAAGCACATGCAGGCAAAAACGAAGGTCTGGGCAGCGAAGCTTATGCAGAATATCTGGCAGCTGTGGAAGCCTACAACAGCCATGTGGCAGAATTCAACGCAGCCGCTGAAAGCTACAACGCAGCAGTTGAGGATTACAACGATGCTGTTGATTTCTACAACGCAAACAAGCCTGAAACCCCCGCCGGCTCCACCACCGGTGAGTTCGAGAACACTGGAACTGCTGACTGGGGCAATTTTGAGGACAAGGAAATGTCCTTCAACCATCTGGACGTCAGATATGAGGCTGCCGCTGTTAAGGACAAGATCGTTGATGACAATGGCAATGTGAGCTACAGCGATTCCATCAGCGAGTATGATGTTGTCGGTGTCTACTACGATCAGGCAACCGCAGAAGCAGATGACACCAACTATGGCGTTACTTATACCAACACCTCCGGTCAGGAAGTTGACTACGACATGAAGAAGGATAACGAGCATGCCGAGTTCTGCACCACAAATACAACGAAGGATTGGTGGGGCAATGAGAGCATCGACCGTACCGATGCCTCCGCCAACAAGAACACCAAGGTTAACTTCTATGCAACTCTGGATGACGGCAGCGGCGAGCTGAAGGGCATCAACGTGAAGCTGGATGCCAACTCCGTCTATGCTGAGAACTCCTACTATGCCTATGACAGAGCTGACCATCTGCACGAGTTCAGAGACAGTGAGGGCAACCCCCTGACCATCGTCACCATCGACGGCCAGCGTTACTACGATATTTCCGGTCAGTCCGTGTACCTGATTTCTGCACTGGTCTGCGACGGATATGCACATCATCTGGGCGGTCTGGACCTGATCCTGAACGTACAGACCATGATCGAGATTCACCAGTCCACCAATGCGCAGAGAATCGCTTACATGAACTACGAGCTGGGCATGACTGCAAATACCTACGATCCCGGCAACCCCGGCGAATTCACCGAGCAGATGCCCGAGCTGGAGACCACCGCCCGCCTGGAGAAGCTGGAGCATCTGGACAAGCTGGAAGAGAAGGTCGTTATCGACTTCGGCGAGCCTCTGGATACCCTCGAGACCGTCGAGGAACTCAAGCCCCTCGACAAGGTCGAGACCCTTGATAAGGTCGAGACCCTCGACACTGTCGATCCCATTGATGAGATCAAGACCCTTGACACTGTGGATCCCATCGACACCATCGATCCCATCGAGGACATTGACCTGCTGGAGCTGCTGAAGACCCTCGAGGAAATGGATCTGGTCGATATCCCCGATCCCGAGCCCCAGCCTGAAACGCAGCCTCAGCCCATGACGCTGAATGACGATTTCGAGGTCGACTTCGAGATTGAGATTCCCGACGAGGAAGTGCCTCTGGCAGCAGCCCCCAAGACCGGCGATATCTCCGGCCTGTGGAGCATCCTCAGCGGCTTCTCTGCAGCAGGCATGTTCCTGCTGGGCAGAAAGCGCAAGGACGAGGAATAAGCTGAAAAGAAGGACAACCGAATCAATCAAACAAACCGGAGCCCGGTAACGGGCTCCGGCCTTTTGCTTGCGGGGAAGTTCAAATTTCAGTTTATCGTACTGGCTATCAATTCTATCGTAGGGGCGGCGACCCGCCGCCCGTGCGGTACAATGTTACGAATTCGCCGAAAACCAATGCGGATGCGAAACATTCTGCTGCACGGGCGACCAATGGTCGCCCCTACGTTGTCCACGGCACACAGCACGATAAACATCAATTTACATATCAGCAGAAAAATCTCGACAAGTTTCTCAAAGCTATGTATAATGGTTACAAAGAAACAAACCCTCAGGAGGCAGATTATGGAAAGACATGATACGCTTTTGATCTCCAGCGGTTCTGTAGAAAACCGTGTCCACCTGCGTGATGTGCTGGGCGAAGGCTTCAATGTGCTGGAGGCAGTCAATGTGAAACAGATGCTGCTTCTGCTGCGGCAGAACAGCAACTGTATTGCTGCATTGCTGCTGGATATCACCCATATGAGCGATGCTGACAAAGCACAGCTTCGGGTGCCGGAAAACACCGCACTGCTGAATGCTGTACCGATCATCGTTTTTACAGAGGATGATGATGTGGAGCGCCTGAACCGCGCTTTCAGCCTGGGCGCATCGGACGTGATTCCCATTGATTACGAGCCCTATGCCATGCTGCACCGCATTGAAAATATCGTACAGCTGTATCTGCACAAGCAGAATCTGGAAGTCATGGTGGCAGAACAGGCCAGTGTGCTGCGCCATGCCAGCGATTCCATGGTGGAAGCCATGTCCTCTATCATCGAGTACCGCAGCGTTGAATCCGGCCAGCATATTCTGCGCATCCGCCATTTCACACAGATCCTGCTGGAGGAAGTGGTGCGCTGCTGCCCGGAGTACAATCTGACGGAGCATGTCATTTCCATCATTTGCAGCGCGGCTGCCCTGCATGACGTGGGCAAGATCGCAATTCCCGATTCCATTCTGCTCAAGCCCGGCCGGCTGACGGCCGAGGAAATGGAGGTCATGAAGACCCATACCACCACGGGCTGCGAAATTCTCAACACACTTGCCAACGTGGCGGAGCAGGAATACCTGCGCTATGCCCACAATATCTGCCATTACCATCACGAGCGCTGGGACGGCAAGGGGTATCCCGAGGGTCTCAGCGGAGATGCCATCCCCATTTGCGCGCAGGTCGTCGGCCTTGCGGATGTTTACGATGCGCTGACAACAAAGCGTGTTTATAAGGATGCCGTGTCCTTTGCACAGGCGGCCAACATGATCTTAAAAGGCGAATGCGGTACCTTTTCTCCGAAGCTGCTGGAATGCTTCAAGCATGTGACCCACCTGTTCGAGGAGCTGGCGCGGGATTATGCAGATGGATTGTCCCCCAAAACGGAAAGCTTCGATACTGCCCTTCCTGCGCCGGAAGCGGAGTGGAAAGAAAACTCCATGGAGCGCATCCGCGGCAAATATTTTGCACTGGTTCATTATGTCAATGGCTTTTTGATGGAACTGGATATGGATCGGGGACTGTTCCACGTGGTGTACAATCCCTACCCCGATCTGGCACAGTTTCAGGATATCAGCACCTTTGCAGATATGGAACGGTTGATTCTTGAGGATCTGGTTCATCCTGATGACCGGGAGCGGATGAAAATGCTGATCCATGAGGATATCGCCGAATTCCTCGATGAAGGCCTGCGCCGCCAGAACGACCAGTTCCGGTTTAAGAGCAGAACCAATCCGGAGGGAGAACCCTTCGAGATCACATTCCTGCGCATCAATCCTGTGGATAACCAGCGGCATACGCTGGCGGTGCTTGCCCGCAAGCTGGCCAGCACCGGTGTTGCCATAGAGGCAACACCGATACCCCACCTGGCAGATGCCGGCTATTTCTGCCGCAATGACCATGATTTTACGCTGCTCGATATCAGTGGCGACGTGCATCATATGGCCGGCTATTCCGTTCAGGAGATCCGAAGCGAACTGGGCGGACGGATGATCGAACTGGTACATCCTGACGACCGGGAACAGGTGCGCAAGCAATTTCACGATCAGCTCCGGCAGGGAACTGACGTAAAGGCGGAGCTGCGCCTGCGGTGTAAGGATGGCAGCATCCGCTGGGTGCTGTGCAAGAGCCGCCTGCTGATGAATGATGTAGGGCAGGAATGCCTGTACAATTCCATTATGGATATTACCCGGTTCAAGCACGCCAATGAGGATCTGCTTCAGAAGCTGGAGCGCTATGAGATCATTCTGGCACAGACGGAAAATGTGCTGTTCGAGTGGGATGCGTTGAATGACAGAATCGATTTTTCCGGCACATGGGAAAAGATCTTCGGTGTTTCACCGGTTCGCGAGCAATTGCACAGCCAGCTGGCAGTGGGCAGCCATCTGCACCCGGATGACCTGCCCCTGCTGTTTGATGCCATCGGCAATATTGAAAACGGCTCCAATTACGAGATGGTGGAAGCGCGCATTGCAACGGCCAAAGGCCGTTATCTCTGGTGCCGTATCCGCGCCACGGCTATCCGCGGCAGAAACGGTGTGCTGGAGAAGATCGCCGGTATCATCATCAACATCGACGCGGAAAAACAGGCGGAACAGATGCTGCAGGATCGTGCTGAGCGGGATTCTCTGACGAAGTGTTTGAATAAAGATGCCGGCCGCCGGCAGGCGGAGGAATATTTTGCCCGCTTCTCCGACGGGGTTCACAGCGCCATGCTGATCATCGATCTGGATAATTTCAAGCAGGTCAACGACCAGTTCGGCCATCTGTTCGGTGATGCAGTGCTGACGCAGGTAGCGCGGGAAATCAAAAAACTCTTCCGCAGTCAGGATATCGTATCCCGCATCGGCGGTGACGAATTTCTGGTGCTGATGCGCGGTGTTTCCGACCGCAAGCTGGTGGAAAGCCGCTGCCAGCGGCTGCTGAATGTCTTCCAGAATATTTTCCAGAATCAGAAGCGCAGGCTGCCCATGAGCTGCTCTGTGGGCATTGCGCTGTCGCCGGAGCACGGCAAAACCTACTTTGAACTGTTCAACAAGGCCGATCAGGCGCTCTACTGGGCAAAAGCAAAAGGAAAAAACAGCTTTGTGTTCTACAATGAGGAAGATGAGAAGCAGTATTTCCGGAAGGGTGCGACCAGTGCGGTCAACAACCGCATCGATTCTGACGAAGAGCCGGGTCTGGCAGATGACAATCTGGTGCGCTATGCGTTCCAGCGGCTTTACAGCTCTACAGATGTAAAAAAATCTGTCAATGATATTCTGGAGCTGGTTGGCCGGAAGATGAATGTCAGCCGTGTTTACGTTTTTGAAAACAGTGACGACAACCGTTTCTGCTCCAATACTTTTGAATGGTGCAATGACGGAATCCAGCCGGAGATCCAGAACCTGCAGGATATCAGCTACGAAGAGGATATTGCAGGCTATGTGGAGATGTTTGATGAGCAGGGAATCTTCTACTGCCCGGACATCAACGAGCTGCCGGAGAATATCTACGACATCGTGGCACCGCAGGGTATCAAATCCCTGCTGCACTGTGCCATCCGCGACAGCGGCGTGTTCCGCGGCTATATCGGCTTCGATGAATGCGTGGAATACCGCTACTGGACGAAAGAACAGATCCAGACCCTGACCTATTTCTCGGAAATGCTGGCTATGTTCCTGCTGAAGCAGCGCAAACAGGAAAAGTCGGTGCGCTATGCTGCCGAGATGCAGTCGATCCTCGATAACCAGAATGCGTGGATCTATATTATTGACCCCGATACCTGCCAGCTTAAATATGTCAATATCAAGACAAAGGAACTGGTACCGGAGGTTGAGACGGGTATGCGCTGCTATAAGGCATTGATGGGACTGAATGAACGCTGTCCCGGCTGTCCGGCGCTGGATATCCGCGGGCGTAAAAATGACCGGAAGATGATGCACAACAAACGCTTTGATATGGATGTACTGGCCGATGCGACTCTGATCCGGTGGGGCGGCGAGGATGCCTGCCTGCTGACCTGCCGGGAAGTACCGAAAGAAAAAGAATAATTACATTTTTCCGCCGGTTTCCCGAAATGTAACGGCAAATGAAATAAACCTGTGGTAAACTGCAATCAGAAGAAACAAAAAGGCAGGAGAGCATATGAAAAAAAGAATCCGCAAAATTGCCATGTGCGTTCTGGTTGCAGTGTTCGTGGTCAGCACAGCCCTGTCGCTGCGCCAGTGGAAGGACAATGCAGGCGGCGAAACGGCCTATGAAGATGCCCTGTCTGTTGCCATGCAGCAGCCGAAAGAGAATGCTGCGAAGGGCGCACAGCCTGCATCGGATGCATCCGGAGGCGAGGAAAAGGAGCCTGTTACGGTTTGGGTGCCTGCGCCTGTGGAGGGCGACCCTGTGATGGAGGAAATGGCGCAGATCAACCTTGCGGCGCTTCGGGAGAAAAATCCTGATGTGGTGGGCTGGATCCGCATCCCTGATACCAATGTCGATTACCCCCTGATGCAGGGCGAAGACAATGATTTTTACCTGAACCACACATGGGAGAAAGAACCCAACTCCGTCGGCTCTATTTTTCTGGAATACCTGAACAGCCCGGATCTGACGGACTACAATACCATCGTTTACGGTCACAATATGAATAACAATTCCATGTTTGGCGATCTGGAAAAATTCTCCCTGACGCAGTACTGGGAGGCGCATCCCTATGTTTACATCGTCTCAGATGCGGGGGTGTACCGCTATGAGATCTTTGCTTTCTGCAATGCTGATGTGGAAAGCCTGACCTATGGTATGAGACCCCAGCGGCAGGACACCAAGGAAAAGTTCCTGAATCTGTCTCTGGAGGCTTCCTGGATCGATACGGGCATCGTTCCGCCAGTCACAGACCGTATTCTGACCCTGTCCACCTGCTCCGGAACCAGATATACACACCGGTATGTGGTGCAGGCGAGGCTTCCTATGGTAGAAGTAACGCAATAAAAAAGCCACCGCAGAGCTTCCTCTGCGGTGGGCTGTGTAAATTTAAGGCACGCAAATGCTGGGTGTTAAGGGCTGAACCATAAAATTGATCTTCACATTGATGTGGGGATGGGCTTTGTGGAATGCGGTGATCACACGGCGGCAGACCATACAGCTGTTTTCATAGTTGGCCTTGGGCAGCATGATGATGTACTGGGATACGCTGCAGCGGGAAATGGTATCGCCGCGGCGCAGATTTCCCCGCAGCCGCTCACCAAGCTGATCCATAATGCGTTCCAGACTGCGTTTGGACAGGGGCTTTTCGGTGCCGCTGGTCAGACTCAGCAGGGCAATATGGGTGGCGTTGCCGCTGCGCTCCATGGCGCGGCTTTCGGCATAGCAAAGAACCTTGAAATAGTCATAGTCACACTGCATGGCACCGGAATTTCCTTCCGGCTCCTGCAGGTGCTGCAGGACTTCATCCATGGGAAGCGTGCGCACCCCGGGGCTGTGGGCAGCCTCGCGGTAGATTTTCTGTGTCTGCTCATTGGGGCGGATGCCGAAGTCATCGAACAGCCGCTTGCTGAGAGCTTCATATACCGCAGCCGCACCCTTCTGGTCGCCTGCGGCGGCCAGCTCCTGCATCAGAATCTGGTGCAGGGGTTCATGATAGGGCTCTGCCACTGCTGCGGCGCGGCAAATCGTTACAGCCTCTTCATGGCGGCTCCGGGCGGACAGCAGCCTGGCTGCTTCCAGCGCCGCCTGCAGATTCAGGTTGTGGAAGTGGGTGGTAAGGGGAACGACCCACATTTCGGAAGATTGCCGCGGCAGAAAGTCACCCTGATAAACAGCCAGTGCATCCATTAAATTCTGTAGGCGTCCGTCTTCGTTGTCCGCCTGACGCTGGCAAAGTGTTTCAAACCGGGTGCAGTCCAGCTCTATGGAAATGCTGCCATTCCACGCATAGCCGCCATCCTTGCGCAGGATGATCTCGCGGCCGGCACCCTCCCACAGCTGATCCAGCTGTGCGCGCAGGCGGTGCAGCGTGATGCGCAGGGCATTTTCAGGATTGTCACTGTCGGGCTCGTCACCCCAGAGCAGACTGATGAGCTTCTGCTGGGGGATGGCGCGATCCCGGTTGCAGATCAGGTAGGCCAGCAGTGACCACACTTTTTTGGAGCGGTTTCCTGCATCGGAGATCGTAACATCACCTGCACGCAGCGTAAACGCTCCGAGCATGCGAATCTGGACATGTTTCATGGCGTGTTCCCACTTTCTGTGTCGATTATGTCCATTATAGCATATTTCTGCCGCTGTGCAAGTTCGAAAAAAGAGGAGGGGCAAAGAATGAGAAAGAAAATTGCGGCGCTTTGCCTTTTGCTGCTTCTTTGCGGCTGTGCACAGCAGGAAACACAAGTGCCGACGGCACCCGCCACCGTACCGGACACTGCGTCCGCAGAACCGATGGTGACCATGCCGCCGGCTGTAGCGTCGGAAGCTGCGGCGCTGGTGGAAGCACCGCCTCCGCCATCCGGTGTGGTTCTGGAAGCGGAAGCATCCGCAGAAAAAGAGGAACGCTGCGATGATGCGGTGGTTGACTATTCCCATACGGAAGATGGCTACATCATGGCGCGCTATCTGGGGCAGACGGAGAAAAAGTTGAAGATCCGTGTCTTTGGCCCCACGACGACCTATACCTATAATCTGCCTGCAGGCCAGTGGACGGTGTTTCCGCTATCTGATGGCAACGGTACTTACAAGGCAGCAGTTTATATCAATACCCATGATTCAAAATATGCGCTGGTGATGAGTGCAGAGTTTGAAGTGGAACTAAAAGACGAATTTGCGCCGTTTCTGCGGCCGAACCAGTATGTGGATTATTCCTGCGCCCCCGGTACGGTGGAAAAGGGTGCCCTGCTTTGCGCCGGACTGGAACACCCGCTGGAAAAAGTGGCGGCAGTGTATGATTTTGTGGTCGGCACCTTTTCCTATGATTATGACCGGGCGGCTACGGTAAAAAGCGGTTACCTGCCGGTGCTGGACGATGTCCTGGTTGAGGAAAAGGGTATCTGCTTCGATTATGCGGCGGTGATGGCTGCCATGCTGCGTTCGCAGGAAGTGCCCTGTAAGCTGGTGGTCGGCTATGCAGGCGATACCTATCATGCGTGGATCAGTGTCTGGACGGAGGAAAACGGCTGGATCGACGGTGCGATCTTTTTCGACGGCCATATGTGGAAACGCATGGATCCGACCTTTGCATCTTCCGGCCAGCGCAGCGATGAGATCATGGATTTTATCGAACATGGAAGCTATACCGCAAAATACCTATATTAAAAACAGGAGGAACGGCCCATGAAACTGACTCATGGTGAAATTGCAGATTTCTGCCGGCGGCTTTCCCTGCTGCTGCATGCAGGTATCGGCATTGCCGACGGGGTGTTCCTGCTGGCGCAGGAGGAAGCGCAGCCGCTGTGCGGGCTGCTGCAAAGCCTTGGCACGCAGATGGATGGGGGCGAGACCTTGTCTGCCACCATGGAAAAGAGCGGAGCCTTTCCCGGCTGCGTTACCGGCATGGTGCAGATCGGCGAACACACCGGACATATGGAAGAAGTGCTGGAAGCCATGGCGCAGTTCTATGAGCAGCGCAGCCGCAGCAGCCGCCGGATCAAAAATGCATTGACGTATCCTGCGGTCATTCTGGCGCTGATGCTGCTGGTCGTGGGCGTGCTTCTGATGAAGGTACTGCCGGTATTTGAGGATGTTTATGCATCTTTGGGAAGCAGCCTGACCGGTGCAGCGGGTATTTTGCTGCAACTGGGACAATGGCTGGAAGCAGCCATGCCTGTGCTGTTTGCCTTGCTGGCACTGCTGGTTCTGGCTGCGGCACTGTATACATACTGTGCGCCGGTGAGAAACAAGGCCGGTATATGGTGGACAGCCCGTTTTGGTGACCGCGGGGCATCCCAAAAGTATAACAATGCGAATTTTGCCCGGGCGCTGGCCATGGGTCTGGGCAGCGCCCTGCCGCTGGAGGATGCAGTGGAACTGTCCGGAAAGCTGCTTTCTGATATTCCCGGCGCGGCGCAGCGGTGCCGAATCTGCGCCGAAGACCTGCGCGGCGGCAAGGATCTTTTGGAGGCCATGAACCATGCAGGCTTTCTGCCTCCTGCTGAAAGCCGGATGCTGGCGGTGGGTCTGCGGCAGGGAAGCGCCGACAGGGTGATGGCGGATATTGCAGACCGGCTCATGGAACAGGCCGATGAAGCACTGGAAAATGCAGTTGCAAAGATCGAGCCTGCCATGGTGCTGCTGGCATCGGCGCTGGTTGGTGTGATTCTGCTGTCCGTCATGCTGCCTCTGATGAATATTATGTCAGCGATTGGGTGAAGCCTATGAAAAAGCGAGGTGTTTTAATTGCCATTGCGGTGCTGCTGTGCTTTCTGAGCGCTGTGAGCCGTCTGGAACAGGGGCGCACCGGGGAGGGCAGGCAGCAACTGGAAGATGCCCTGCGGCGCACGGCAGTTTCCTGTTATGCGTCGGAAGGATTTTATCCGCCCAATGTAAAGTACATGGTGCAGCATTATGGGCTGCAGTATGATGAAGATGCGTACCGGGTGCATTATGAAATTTTTGCATCCAACCTGATGCCGGAAATTACCGTTGTGGAAAGGCAGCCATGAACAAGAGAGTTACGAAAATCACAGATTTGCTGGCGCTTCTGGTATTTGCAGTTTTTGCGGTGTGCGTGCTGCTGGTGCTGCTGTATGGCGCGCGGGTCTATCAGAATCTGGTGCAGCGGGGCGAGGAAAGCTTTCAAATGCGCACGGCAGCGCAGTATGTGTCCATGCGCGTCCGGCAGGCGCAAAACGTTACGGTAACGGATTTTGAGGGCTGTCAGGCGCTGACGGTTTATGAGCAAATTGACGGTGCTGTCTATGTCACCCGGGTTTACTGCTATGACGGCTATATCCGGGAGCTGTTCAGCGCAGAAAATGCAGAGCTGGAGCCCAAATCGGGAGAGAAGCTTATGCCGGCGCAGAGCCTGCATTTTTCTGTAGAGAACGGCATGCTGACCGCATCCGTAGATGGCCGGACTGTGATGCTGCAGCTGCGGGGGAAAGAGGGGGGATTGCCATGAAAAGCAAAGCACCTCTGTTTCTTATGGAGCAGCTGGTAATGCTGCTTGTCTTTGCACTGGCGGCAGCGCTGTGCCTGAGCGTCTTTGCGCGGGTCAATGCAATATCCCTGCAAATTGTCAGACGGGATGAAGCGGTGCTTCTTGCTCAGAATGCTGCGGAGCTGCTGCAGGCCACCGGCGATCCGGAAGCAGTAGAAAATATAGGGGAAGACAGTGGCTTTTTCCTGCGTGTGATTGAAGAAGATTCGAAAATCACGGGACTTTGCCAGGCGAAGATCGTGGTTTTTTATGAAGATGAGGAAGTTTTCTCTTTGCGGACAGGCTGGCAGGAGGTGGGGAAATGAAGAAAGGATCCGTCCCCGCCATTGGCGGAAGCGCCCTGCTGGTGATCTTTGCGGTGCTGTGCCTGACGGTGTTCAGCCTGCTTTCTCTGAGTACCGTACAGGCGGAGAAACGCATGGCAGACGCATCCGTGCAGGCAGTGAGCGCCTATTACGAAGCGGATTTGCAGGCTCAGAAAATGTTTGCCCGTCTGCGGTTGGGCGAAACGGTCAGCGGGGTACAGGTGGACGGGGATGTTTACCGGTACACCTGCCCGGTCACAGAAAATCAAATCCTCAAGGTGGAACTCAGGCAGGCGAAGGACGAGTGGGAGGTCTGCCTCTGGCAGGTGGTTGCCCAAAGTGAACCCATCAGTGATGTGCTGCCTGTTTGGAACGGAACATAAATTCGAAGGAGGGTCTTTTATGACCAGTTGGATGGATTATTTAAAGGCCGCTGTTGCGAACGAAGCCTCGGATGTGTTTTTCGTAGCAGGTAAACCTGCCTGCGAAAAGCGGGAGGGGCATATTTATCCCATGGATGATGTGCGCCTGATGCCCGCAGATACAGAGAATATCATCACCCAGATGTACGCGGCAGCCGGACGGTCGATGGAAGTATTCCTGACACGGGGCGATGATGACTTCTCCTTTGCTGTATCGGGACTTGCCCGTTTTCGCGTCAATACTTACCGCCAGCGCGGTTCTATGGCGGCGGTGATCCGGCTGGTATCCTTTGATATTCCTGACTGGCGGCAGTGGCGGATTCCGGAAGAGGTCATGGCACTGGCCGAACAAACCTCCGGCATGATTCTGGTGACCGGAACAGCCGGCAGCGGCAAGACCACCACGCAGGCCTGCATTATTGACCGTATCAACCGCACCCGCGACTGCCATATCGTGACGCTGGAGGATCCCATCGAGTATCTGCACCGCCATCAGCGGAGCATCGTCAGCCAGCGGGAGGTCACCATTGATACGAAGGATTACCTTTCCGCCCTGCGTGCCTGCGTCCGTCAGGCACCGGATGTGATCCTGCTGGGTGAAATGCGCGATGCAGAAACCATGCATACGGCTATGTCTGCTGCTGAGACCGGCCATATGGTCATTGCAACGCTGCATACCAGGGGCGCTGTCAATGCCATAGACCGTATCATCGACCTGTTTCCCAGCGCGCAGCAGAGCCAGATCCGTGTGCAGCTTGCAACTGTGCTGAAAACCGTGGTTTCCCAGCAGCTTTTGCCGGATGCGGAGGGCGGCATGATCCCCGCCTGCGAGATCATGCATATGACGAATGCCATCCGCAGCATGATCCGCGACAACAAGAACCACCAGATCGACAATGCCATTGCCTCCGGCTCCAAGGATGGCATGGTCTCCATGGATCAGGCGATCCTGAAGCTGTACCAGTCAGGGAAGATCACGCAGGAGACTGCACTGCTGTATGCAGACAAGCCCGATCAGCTGAAGCGGAATCTTGGATAAAAGGAAAAGACCACCCGCCGGGTGGTCTTTTCTCTTGTGTAACGCGGTCAAGTCAATGCGTCTGCGACCAGGTCCCGGTACATTTCCCCGGTCAGTTCACAGCCGTAGAACAGTTTATAGTATTCGGTGACCGCTTCCTGTAAGTCGTATTCTGCGTATTCCGGATATAGCAGTGTGCCCAGCCACAGCATACCTAAATAACGCTGCACGGCCGGAGGAGAGGACAGCCAGCCGTAAGGACCGGTGGGGGTTTTGTAGAAATCACCCCGGGCGACGGCACCTACACTCTGCCATTGAGAGGAATCTGCGATCGTGTCATAGCAACTGTCGGGAGCGAAAATGATCACATCGGGATCCCACAGAAGAATCTGCTCCAGATCCACTTCGTTGCCGGCACCGCTGGAAACAACTTCCTCCACAACCGCCAGATTCTTGCTCATCATGTTGACGGTCTCCGCGTGGAAGGAGCCTTCCGCGATTACATTGACACCCTTGTCACCCAGGCAATACAACATAGTTCTCCGGGTTCCGTCCGCATCCACCTTTTCCATCATGGCTTCCATCATGGCATAGGTATTCTCACACCAATGTGCCAGCTCCTCCGCTTTTTCCTCACGACCCAGCAGCTTGCCCAGGATGCGGTAGGCATCCGGTGCGGTAGCAACGGTGGCATCCACATGAATGAAGGGAATGCCGGTCTGTTCCGTCAGGGCGGTCAGATCGTCAGCCATGGTTTTCTTCGGCTCGCCGATGTCGATGACCACATCCGGTGCCGCCGTCAGCAATGCTTCCAGATCCATCTCACCCTTGCCGCCGTAAAGCTGGCCGATCTCGGTTTTTTCATAGATATAAGCAGGGAGGTATGCCTGTGCATCTTCCGCATAGGCAGTGGATACACCAACCAGCATATCACCGCCCAGCGGCAGAATATACACCTGGGAGAGCGGACCGGTGATGGCGATTTTTGTGATCTGGGCGGGAAGGGTCACGGTACGTCCGGTGGAGTCTGTAAATTCACGAAATTCTTTTGCAGTGCCTGACTCCGGAACAGTGCTGCCGCTGCAGGCTGCCAGTGTCAACAGAATCGCAGCGGCGAAAAGGGTTGCCAGTAGCTTTTTCATCGAAGCTCCTCCTTATCTTGTAATGTGTGCGGGAATACAAATCCTTGCTCTATCATGATACAGGCTTACCACATCCACATCCACCCCGTAGAGTGCATGGAGGGTTTCCTGTGTCAAGACTTCCTTGGGCGTTCCCTCTGTCAGAACCCGGCCATTTTGAATGGCTAAAATCCGGTCGGAGTACAGATAGCTTTGCTCCGGGTGATGGGTGGTCTGAATGACAGTATAACCCTCTCCTGCCAGAGACCGTGCCTGCTCCAGCACCAGAAGCTGGTTGCCGAAATCCAGATTGGCAGTTGGCTCGTCCAGCATCAGCACAGGCGCTTTCTGCACCAGTGCCCGGGCAATGAGTACCAGCTGCTGTTCGCCGCCGGACAGCCGGTGAAAACAGCGCTCCTGCAGATGGGTGATGCCTACTTTTTCCATTGCCCAGCAGCAGAGCGCCTTGTCTGCTTTCCCGGGACTGCGAAAGGTGGCAAGACCGCTGGTTCTGCCCATCAAAACGATGTCAAAAACGCTGTAATTAAAAATGGAACGGCTGGACTGGGGAATGTAGGCAATGTGTTTGGCTGCTTCCCGGGTAGAAAAGCTGCGGGCATCCACACCGTCTACCAGAACTTCTCCGGTGTAGCCAGTCAGAAGACCCAGCACACAGCGGAACAGGGTGCTCTTACCAACACCGTTGGGACCCAGGATGGATAAGAATTCTCCCTTTTCCACGGAAAAGCTGATGTCATGAAGAACCGGGCGGTCTCCATAGGAAAAGCTTAAGTTTTTGACCTCAATGCTCATAGTGATCCCCCTTTCCGGTAATGAGCCACAGGAAGAAGGGTGCGCCGATGAATGCGGTTAAAATACCGATGGGAATACCGGCGGTTGTAATATTGCGGGAAACGTTGTCTACAACCAGCAGGAAGATACCGCCGCCCAGCATGGAAGCAGGCATCAGGAAACGGTAGTCACTGCCCACCAGCCGCCGCATCATGTGGGGAATCACAAGGCCAACCCAGCCGATCATGCCGCTTACCGATACGGCAGAAGCGGTCACCAGCGTGGAGGCCACGGCGATCCAGAGACGGATTTTTCGGGGGTCTACGCCCATGGCTCTTGCTTCGTCATCACCCATGGTGATGACATTGAGCTGCCAGCGAAGCAGCATCAGTGGAATGAGGCCGCACAGCATTGGAAGCAATACAAAGCCGATATCACTCCATGCTGCACCGGACAGGCTGCCCATGAGCCAGTAGGTAATTTGGGGCAGCTGATTGCTGGGGTCAGCCACCAGCTTCAGGAAAGAAGTTCCCGACTGAAATAACGAAGAGACCATAATGCCTGCCAGAACCAGACCCAGTACCCGGTCACCCCGGGCGTGGCGGCTGACGGTGAATACCAGCGCTACCGTCAGAAGACTTGCTGCAAAGGCACCTATGGTGATGCCCATACTGGAAGCACCCAGCAGGATTGCCAGAGCAGCACCAAAACCGGCACCGGCAGAAGCACCCAGAATGTCGGGAGAAGCCATGGGGTTCTGAAAAACACCCTGGTATGCACCACCGGCAGCAGCCAGACATGCACCCACCAGCACACTTAAAAGCACACGGGGCAGCCGGATATTCCAGACGGCCGCTTCCACTGAGCCTGTCCAGAAAGGCTCGACCGGGATTCCGAGTTTATATCCCAGAACGCCAAGCAGCTCTGCCAGCGAAACAGGATAACGGCCAAGGGTAAAAGAAGCGAATATGCACAAAATCAGAGCGATACCCATGAGAAGCACGGTATGGCGGTGCTTGTTTTCTATCTCGTTCATAGGCGCTCCTTTGTCAGCAGGAAAGGCTTGCCCATGGAATAGGGCGGGCCGGAGATTTCCCTGCGGATCTTGTTTTTCATGCCCGGCACGTCGGTAATCACCAGTCCCGCGATCCGGTCAATGCCAAAATTAAGCAGCCGGGGGCACATAGGACAACTGGGGCCTGCCAGAATGGTGTATGCATTTTTGGAAAGCGCCAGCAGGTGGGGCAATGTTTTATTTACCAGTGTGCTGGCGGTTATGATGACCACATCGCACTGCGGAATCAGCCAATCGCAGGCGGGATCCGGATAGTCACCCGGACGGGGGCTGCGCTCCAGGATTCGGACAGATGCTGCCTGTTCATAGACCGATTGCGGCATGTTCAGATGTCCAACTACGGCAATGTGCTTTCCGTGAAGATCAACACCGTCTGTGCAGTATTTGTCGAAAGGCTCATAGGCACCCATAGATTCCAGCTGCTGTGGGGTATTGTAGTAAGCGTTGATGGCGGCCATGCCAAATCCGGCTTCGGTTAAGTTCCAGCTTTTGGCTGCCTGCGCCAGCTCTTTCAGCGGCATGCCTGTGTAGTTGCCGGACAGCATCCGGGGTGCGGCATCCACCGGCGTAGTCATAGCCATACCAAAATGGCACGCTGTTTCTACGGCAGTCCAGCATTCTCCCATAAGCGTGCCGGTAACTGTAGCGTTGGAGGAAATGCCTTCAATCAGAGCGTCATAAAGTTCAAAGAAATTATTCATGGACAAACGCCTCCGCCCATTGCCTTGCCAGAAGCAGGGCATTTTCGTCATGTTGGGTACATTCATATACCAATGTATCGGGATCGTTGCGAAGCTGATCCCGCAGCTTCACAGCGGCAAGTTCGTATTCTTCGGTTGATCCCAGTTTATCAATCAACGCCCCGGCAGATCCCTCGCTTTTGACCACACCCAGAATGGGAATGCCGCTGCTGAGAATGACTTCCAATGCGGACGCGAATGCCGGATTCAGCAGTTCGATACCGCCGATCTCATCCAGAACATACCCGTTGCCGTTGTGAGCCAGTTCGCAAACTGGCGTGTCAATCCCCTCAGGTGCCAGAAGCTGCACCCCATATTTTCCAAAGACACTCAAATTCACTTCCGGTGTTCCTGAAGCAAAATCCAGAAAAGTTTTCCGTATTCTGCCATCAGGACTTTCCAGCGTAAAGTGCAGGTGAGGTTCCCGATAGCGCCGGGTCAGAAAACCGCCGCATTGGGATAATCTGTCACCAAGAGCTGTTTGGATCGCGGTGCTTTTTCCGCAGCCGATGGGGCCGGTCAGAAACAGATGCCGCTTCATAGGCCATTGCGTTCTGCCCGGTGGAGGATCATCTGGGCGGCGATGGAAATGGCGATCTCCGCAGGGGTTTCGCCCTTGATGGGAAGACCAATGGGGGTGGTGACAAGATCCAGTTCTTCGTCCACAAGACCGTATTCTTCTTTCAGTGTCTTTCGGACACCCGCAGCCTTATGGGGACTGCCGATCACGCCGCAGTAGGTGGGGTGACACTTCAGAACCTGTGCCTGCACAATGGTATCGTGGGAATGGCCGCGGGTCATGACGCAGGTATAATCCTCACTTCCGATGGATATGTAATCTTCCAACCGGGTTAGATCACCGCAGATGACTTTTTCCGCACCGGGGAACAGGCCGGGCTTTGTGAACGCTTCCCGGTCATCCATGACCACGCACCGGAATCCTACATGGGCAAGAACCGGAACCAGCTCCTGCGCCACATGACCGCCGCCGAAAATATAAACCTTGCCCGGGGCATTGATCTGTTCGGCAAAAATATCACCGGTTCGTTCCGGATGGCGGGACAGGGGCAAGGGGGCGGAAACCGGGATTCCCCAATAGTTCAGTTCCTGGGCATACAGACCCATCTGACCGTTTTCGCTCACATCCGTCAACAGCCACAGTGCATTGCCTTTGTGGAACTGTTCCTCTGCTTTCCCGCAGAGCATGAGGGTATGCGTATCTCCGGCAGGGATATAGTGGAAAAATACGTTGCAGGCACCGCCGCAGATCATGCCCAGGTTTTGCACATCATCTTTGGTCAGGGTGAAATCATGACCCAGAGAACACTTTTCCGCCAGCACCTTTGCTGCAATCTGCTCGCTGCGGTATTCCACCGCACCACCGCCGATTGTGCCGCAGATACGGCCCTGTCTGCCCACCAGCATCCGGGCACCGGCACCCCGTGGGGTTGCGCCAGAGGATGCAATGACGGTAACCAGAACCAGATCTTCCCCACCGGCCAGTTTTTCGTGAATGGTTTTCAGCATATTCCGCATAGGTCATTCCTCCTGTAAGGTAAAAGTTCCGTTTTCATATGTAAGGGAGATAATCTGCGCATAGTCCGGCTTGTACCATACTCCGCTGACAGACAACAGGAACTGGGCAATGATACCGCCGTGGGCAACCACTGCAAAGTCACCGGAAGAAGTTTCTGCAGCAGTTTTCATGGCAGTGGAAAACCGGGCAAGCCCTGCCGCATGATCCTCTGCTCCGGGCAGGGGGATCGTCAAATCAAGGGCACGGGCAGCGTAGAGGTCGGGGTAACGCTCCCGGATCTGATCAAAGGTCAATCCATCCCACTGTCCGGCATACAGCTCCCGCAGACCGGGCAGAACCGTTACCGGCAAGCCAATGGCTTCGGCTGTCTGCACAGCCCGCTTCAGGGGACTGGAAAACACGGCAGTCACAGATGGAAGCTTTTTTGCCATTTCGGCAGCCTGGGCAAGACCCTTTTCACCCATGGGGATATCGGTGGTTCCGATGCACATGCCCTTACCCCCGGGAAAGTCCGGCAGGCCATGGCGGATCAGGTAAACGTTTTTCATTCAAACAGACCTCCGAAATACTGGTCATACAGTTCGCCTGCTTTGTCTTTCAGAATCTGCTCATAGGTACAGTAGCGCTGCAGCAAGTCTTTACCCCGCTCAGTCAGCACGCTGGTGCTGCCTCCCGCGCCACCCTGGCTGCGCTCGATCAAAGGATAGTTCAGCTGGCTTTCCAGTGTTCGGATGATATTCCAGCAGCTGGAGTAACTCAACTGCATCCGCTGGCCTGCGGCCCGGACGGAATTGGTCTCGTTAACCAACATCAGCAGCATGGCGATCTTGCTGTCGAAGAAGGGCTTCTCTCTGGTGAGGCTGACACTGACCACCGGCCGAACCAGCTGGGCGTTATGGTAGTCGACCAGAGCGGAAAAATCCTCCGGTGTATCTGCATCGTGGATGGTGCCGAAATCTTCCACGTTGATCCGAAGCAGGGGAACGCTGCACCGATCTATAGCGCCTTTCAGTCCCATTTCACCGGAGTCAGCCAGAATTTCGGGGATCAGTTCGCTGGCAATCAGAATGGGATGACCCTGTTTGCCTTCGCACATGGGAACCGCCAGAGGTGCACCGGAATCCAGAATGGCCTTTACAGTTTTGGCAGTAAACAAAGGTACATCCACCGGGGTAAACAGCACCTTGTCACACTTGTCCTGGAGATAGGAAAGGCCGATTTTTACGGAGTCAAACATCTGGGTAGTTTCGTAATTTTCATTTCGCAGGAAAATAATACCGTTTCCGGAAAGATGCCGTTCCAGCATGGTGGCATTGTAGCCGGTGACCATAACGATCTTGCTGACTCCTGCCTGACTCAGGGTTGCGACTACCCGCTGAGCCACGGAAATAGAGCCAATGGGCAGCATGGGCTTAAACTCTCCCATCCGCCGCGACATACCGGCGGCTACAACCAATGCACCGATCTGCATAGAAAAAACCTCCTTCGAATTATAAGCAAAAGCAAATTGTAAATATTTGCAAGTTCTATATTTTTACTATATGATAGAATGGTGAAAATGTAAAGATAAAGAAAGTTTGCGGTTGCAATTTTGTGCATACTTGCTATAATGAGAGTGCGTTTTTTGGTTAGATAAATTTCAGTTTGTCGCACAGTCTATCGTTGCGATTGTAGGGGCGGCTATTAGCCGCCCGTGCGGTAGAATTTAACGTATTCGCATTGGTTTTCGGTGAATTCGCAACATTGTACGCCGGGCGTGTTGCAGAGCGCAGCGAATTAAAACAGGTCGATTGCCGGTGGCAATCGCACAATAATTCATGGGTCGCCGCCCCTACGTTATCCACGGCACACAGCGCGATAAACATCAATTTACTATACAGGCAGGTGGGTATTTATGGGTATTTATGTATGGGGAACCGGTTGCGGTGCGTCGGAGCTGATCGAAGCAGGACTGAAAACCGGGAGAATCACTGCCTTTGTAGACAGCTTTCCTATGGGCGAAATATTCCTTGACAAACCCGTTTTGCTGCCGGAACAGCTACCGGTTGAGGACTGTGACCTTCTGATCATTACCGCCCGTCACACCGGAGCCATCGGGGAACGCTGCAGGGAACTGGGAATCCCGCCAGAAAAGTGCCTGCATCTGAAAAATAACATGGTGCTGACTGACCGGAATGCATCCTGTACCCACGCAAAGGATATCTTGGGCGAAGACCTGCTGAGAAAGCTGCTGCCAAGACAGCACGTTATTCCCACGCCTGCCCAGCTTGATAATACAGCTTTGCCGGAACGGGAGCTGGGCAATGACTATGTACGTCTGGCTACCCTGGAGCTGCTGTGCCGCCGATTGAAAGACGTTCCCGGTGCAGCAGCGGAACTGGGCGTTTACCGGGGCTTCTTTGCCCGGTGCATCAATCTGCTGCTGCCGGAGCGGAAGCTGTACCTGTTTGACAGCTTTGAAGGCTTCAAAGAGGATGCACAGGCAGCGGAATCGTTTCAGGAAGCCCATCGGAATACTGCCATGGATAAGGTTCTGGCAATCATGCCCCATCCCGAAAACATCACTGTAAAGCCCGGCTTCTTTCCGGAGTCTCTGAACGGCTTGGAAGAACGGTTCTGTCTTGTTTCACTGGATGTGGATTTTTATCAAACGACTTTGGACGGCCTGCGGTATTTCTGGCCCCGTATGGAACAGGGCGGTTACCTGCTGCTCCACGATTGGGGAAGCTTGACGCTGCCGGGTGTGGCAAAGGCACTGGCGGATTACGAAGCGGAAACCGGGTTGTCGATTCCTGCCGTTCCCCTGTGTGATGTGGGAGGAAGTCTGGTGCTGTGCAAACCATCTGAATAAAATGTGAATTATTCCGTCCCTCGTGTGCAGCGGCTTGGACATTATGCCCAAGCCGCAGTTCTTTTTTTCTGCGACTTACAATTGTTTGCAAGTTGTAATCGATATAAAAATGACGATATAATGAATATGTGGCATAGCATGCCCGGGAATGAAAATATCAGAGGGTGTATGACATGGAAGAAAAGATTTTCGAGATTTCTGCGAAGGAAGTAACCATTGAAGTGGTGGACGAGGCCACGGGAAAAACCTACCGCCGTACCCTCCCCATCGACTACTACGAGACTGCAAACGGTCTGGTGCTTCGGGGAGAAAATCTGGACGGCAGTGTTTCCCAGCTGGTCTTTTATACGTCCCGGGGCATGCAGCGCATGCAGGATCTGACGGGCAAGGGTCCCGATGAAGATCCCTGCGGTACCCACAAGTAATTCCCCAAACCATAAGAACTTGAGGAGGAAAACATTTATGATCAGAAAGACATTCGTTATCAACGGCGTGCAGCGCACCATGGTGGTCAATGAGAATGAAACGCTGGCCAGCTTCCTGCGCGAGCGTCTGCTGCTGACCGGTTGCAAGATCGGCTGCGGCGAAGGCCATTGCGGTGCGTGTAACGTCATCGTAGACGGCAAGGTCGCCCGTTCCTGCCTGATGAAGCTGAGCAAGATCCGCGACGGCGCTGAGATCACCACCATTGAAGGCATCGGCACCATTTCCGATATGCATCCCCTGCAGGTTGCCTGGATGGCTCATGGCTGTGCACAGTGCGGCTTCTGCTCCCCCGGCTTCATCATGACAGCAAAGGTTCTGCTGGACAACAACAATGCGCCCACCCGTGAAGAAGTCCGTGACTGGTTCCAGAAGAACCGCAACCTGTGCCGCTGCACCGGTTACAAACCTCTGGTTGACGCTGTTATGGATGCTGCCCGCGTCTATCGCGGAGAGATCACCAAGGAAGACCTGATCTTCAAGCCCACCGGCGACTCCATCATCGGCACCAAGTATGTCCGTCCCTCCGCAGCTGCCAAGGTTACCGGTTCCTGGGACTTCGGTGCTGACGATGCGCTGAAGATGCCCGAGGGTACCCTGCGTCTGGCTCTGGTTCAGGCGAAGGTCAGCCATGCTCTGATCAAGGGCATCGACACCTCCAAGGCTGAGAAGATGCCCGGCGTTGAGCGGATCATCACCGCTGCTGATATCGTGGCCGCCGGCGGCAAGAACCGCATCAACGGTCTGGTCATGCTGCCTCTGAACAACAAGTGTGACGGCTGGGATCGTCCTGTCCTGTGTGACGAGAAGATCTTCCAGTTCGGCGATGCCATTGCCATCGTTGCTGCTGACACCGAGGCGCACGCCCGCGCTGCGGCTGATGCTGTCAAGGTCGACATCGAGCTGCTGCCCGCTTACATGAACGCTATGGATGCCATTGCAGAGGATGCAATCGAAATTCATCCCGGCGTTCCCAACGACTACTATGAGACCAACTGTATCAAGGGACCCGACATCGACTTCGATGCTGCTCCCAATGTGGTTGAGATCGAATCCTACTGCTCCCGTCAGCCCCACCTGCATCTGGAGCCTGACTGCGGCTACGCCTACATCGATGAAGACGGCATGGTCACCGTCCATTCCAAGTCCATCGGTATCCACCTGCATATGCCCATGATCGCTGACGGCATCGGCGTTCCCATGGACAAGCTGAGAATCGTTCAGAACCACGCCGGCGGTACCTTCGGCTACAAGTTCTCTCCCACTAACGAAGCTCTGCTGGGCGCAGCCGCCAAGATCATCGGCAAGCCCGTCTCTCTGGTCTTCAACCAGTTCCAGAACATCACCTACACCGGCAAGCGCTCCCCCGGCTTCATGAACATCAAGCTGGCTGCTGACGAAAACGGTAAGCTGCTGGGCCTGTGGGGCAACAACTACATCGACCATGGTCCTTACTCCGAGTTCGGTGACCTGCTGACCCACCGCCTCAGCCAGTTCGTTGGTGCAGGCTATGATATCCCCACCATCCGCAACAAGTCCACCACTGTCTTTACCAACCATGCATGGGGCTCTGCATTCCGTGCTTACGGTTCTCCCCAGTCTTTCATGGGCTCTGAAATCGCTATTGACGTGCTGGCTGCCAAGATGGGCATGGATCCCTTCGATATCCGCGAGCTGAACTGCTACAAGGAATCCGAGAAGTCCACCATCCCCACCGGCTACGCTCCCGATGTCTACTGCCTGGAAGAGATGTACAAGATGGCACGCCCCCTGTACGAAGCAGGCAAGAAGAGAGTTGCTGAGAAGAACGCAGCTTCCGATGGCCGCTACAAGTATGGTATCGGCGTTGCCTCCGGCGTTTACGGCTGTGGTCTGGACGGCGTTGACTCCTCTCAGGCTTACGCGGAACTGAATCCTGATGGCACCGTCACCATGTACACCTGCTGGGAAGACCATGGTCAGGGCGCTGACATGGGCACCCTGCAGTCCGCCCATGAGACACTGCGTTTGGCTGGCATCCGCCCCGATCAGATCAAGCTGGTCATGAACGACACCAAGCTGGCTCCCAACTCCGGCCCCGCCGGCGGTTCCCGCTCTCAGGTCATGTCCGGTAATGCCTGCCGTTTGGCAGCAGAGAACCTGCTGGCAGCAATGCGCAAGGAAGACGGCACCTACCGCACCTACGATGAAATGAAGGCCGAGGGTATTGAGACCAAGGTTCTGGGCAACTGGGTCTGTGACTACTGCGCAACGCATCCCGTTGATCAGGCCACCTCTCAGGGCGAACCTTTCGCAACCTATATGTACACCCTGTTCCTGCCCGAGGTCTGTGTCGACACCAAGACCGGTAAGGTCACCGTCGAGAAGTTCACCTGCGTGGCTGACGTTGGTACCATCCTGAACAAGCTGTTGGTCGACGGCAACTTCTACGGCGGTTTGGCACAGGGTATCGGTCTGGCACTGACCGAGGACTTCGAGGATCTGAGCAAGCACACCAGCCTGAAGAACTGCGGTATTCCTTATCCCAAGGATATTCCCGATGATATCGAGCTGCACTATCTGGAAACCTACCGTCCCAACGGTCCTTACGGTGCTGCCGGCTGCGGCGAAGCTCCTCTGGATGCTCCTCACCCTGCAATTCTGAACGCAATTTACAACGCCACCGGCGCCCGTATCACCCGCGTTCCCGCTCTGCCCGAGGTCGTTCTGGCAGCCCTGGCTGAACTGAAGTAATTGGGGTTTCCAATTTAAAACAAGTTATGCTACAATAGGAGAGGCGGCCCCGGCCGCCTCTTCAACCATATTTGCTCCGGAAATCAACGCATCATTCGCATGTGTGGATGTAGGGGCGACCAATGGTTGCCCGCAAGCAAAAACAATTACGGATATGCCGAAAATATGCGCAAATACAGCATGTTTTCCGCCGGGCGACCGATGGTCGCCCCTACAATCATCGTCTGGGAGGGGATGACATCGTGATCATTGAAGAACGGCAATCGACCCATGTTTACCGGCAGAAGCAGCTGTTTACCAAAGAGGAACTGGAAGCACGGGAGCATTTGTGTGTTCATGAGCAGCCTGCCTACTGCAATGCCGCCTGCCCGCTGAAACTGGATGCCAAGGCCGTAATGGCAGCTGTTGCTGCGGGAGACTTTACCAATGCATTGGCACTGTATGAAAAAATCACACCCTTCCCGCATATTCTTTCTGCCGGCTGCGAAGCTCCCTGCGAGGGGAAGTGTAAGCTTTGCAGTCTGGGCGAAGGGGTGTCCATCCGTCAGTTGGAAAAGTGCGCGCTTGCTTACGGCGAGCGTGCGAAAAAGCGCGGTTTGCTCCGAAAAAAAGCCAAGAAAGCTGCCATATTTGGCGCGGATTTGTTTTCTCTTTTCCTTGCCGGTGAACTGGCGAAGAAGATGTACCCCGTGACGGTGTACTGCACGGAAACCGACGAAGCAGCTCTGATTGCAGTTTGCGCGCCGGGGCTTCCTTCCGATGTGCAGGAAGCTGCTGCAGCCGATTTGAAAAAGGCAGACATCAAATTTGAATGGAACGCAGATCCGGTGTCTGCGTACACCGAAACTGCGGGTAAATATGACCTGCTCTGCGCTTCCTATGCCGTGGCACAGCAGCTGCATCCCGGCCTTGCGGTGGATGAGGCTGTGATGGTGTACCGGGAGCAGAATCTGATTACCGGAAAGACAGAAGGCGTTCTGGGCGCTGCCTTCGGTGCCAAGAAAGCAGCCCTGTCCGCTGACCGTCTGGCTCAGAACTTAGACCCCTCCAATACCCGCGGTGAAGAGGGAAGCGTGGAAACACGGCTCTATACCAACACCGAAGGGGCAGCACCCACCAATCGCATCCGCGTCGTGGATAAAGAATCCGCTATTGCGGAAGCATCCCGCTGCATCCAGTGCCACTGCGATGAATGCATCAAGGGTTGTGCTTACTTGCAGCACTATAAAAAATTTCCCCGCATCTTAACGCGGGAGATTTACAACAATGTGTCCATCATCATGGGTGACCATATGATGAACAAGCCTATCAATGCATGCAGCCTGTGTGGCCAGTGCAGCGTGCTTTGTCCCAATGGGTACGACATGGCGGAAATTTGCAAGCTGGCTCGCAGAAATATGGTCTACACCGGAAAAATGTCCCTTGCGCCCCATGAATTTGCTTTGATGGATATGGTGTTTTCCAATGAGGAAGCTTTCCTGTGCCGCCCTCAGCCGGGATTCGAGAAGTGCAGGTATGTTTTCTTCCCTGGTTGCCAGGCAACTGCCATTGCCCCCGCAACGGTGCGGGCGGCATACCTTGACCTGTGCCGCCGTCTGGATGGTGGCGTGGCGCTGATGCTGGGCTGCTGCGGTGCGATCTGCGACTGGGCAGGGCGCTACGAAATGTACGAAGATACTGTAAAATTCCTTGACAGCAAACTGGGAGAACTGGGAAATCCTGTGATTATTGCGGGCTGTCCAACCTGCAAAAAGCAGCTTTCCCGTCATGCGACCATGGGCATCTGGGAAGTTCTTGAGAACATTGGCCTGCCCGAAAAAGCAAATCCGGCGGGCAGACCCGTTGCAATTCACGATGCCTGCGGTGCAAGAGGGGATCGGCAGACGCAGGATTCCATCCGCCGCATCGCGGCAGGTTTAGGCTGCACCATTACAGAAACCGAATACAGCGGCGATAAATCCCCCTGCTGCGGTTACGGTGGTCTGACCCAGTACACCAACCGGGAAGTGGCAAAGAAGATGACGGAGAAGTGTCTGGAACGTTCTGACCTGCCGTATTTAAGCTACTGTATGGCCTGCCGCGACCGGTTTGCCCGGGAGGGCAGGGAATCCATGCACCTGCTGGAACTGGTGTACGGCACCTCAGCCGATCATTGCCCCGACATCAGTGAGAAACGCTACAACCGCCTGAGCCTGCGAAATACGCTGCTCAGCGAAGTTTGGAATGAGGAGGTGGAGGCCGTGGACTTAGGCTTTACCATTGAATATACCCCCGAGGCAGAAATCATGATGGACGACCGGATGATCCTGAAAACCGACGTGATTCGGGTACTTCAGTCCCTGAGGGAAACCGGCGAGGCCATTCTGGATGAGGAAACCGGACTGATCGTAACCCGGGCAAGACTTGGCAATGTGACTTTCTGGGTCAAGTACACGGAAACGGACACCGGCTACCTGATCCACCGGGCTTACAGCCACCGGATGACCATTCAGACCCGTTAAGGAGAAATAATATGGCAACCGAAAAAACTTACTATACCATAGACCCCGAGGGAAAGCTTACCTGCATGAAGTGCAAGGTAAAACTGCGCAAGGGAAACGCAAAATTCATGTATCTGGACAACGGCTTCCCTGTGGAACTGCCGGTGTGTCCCCAGTGCGGCTTCGTCTATGTTCCGGAAGAACTGGCTCTGGGCAAGGTGCTTTCCGTGGAGAAAGCCCTGGAGGACAAATGATGCTCCGGCACCCGGGCGGTGAGAAGCACAGCCGCTATCTGATCGAACTGGCTTTTCTGGACAAGGGTACAAAATGGCTTGACATGGGTGCAGGTGACGGCAGCACTGTCCGCATCTTAAGAAGCCTTGGTTACTGCGCTGAGGGCATTGACCTGGAACCCCGGGGAAAAGATGTTCACAGGGGTAATTTTCTGGAAAGCCCCTGGCAGGATGATTTCTTCGACGGAATCATCAGCCAGTGCAGTTTCTATGTGGGGGGCGATGTACCCGCTGCCCTGCAGGAAGCAAGCAGACTTCTCCACAAAGGCGGCAAGCTGGTATTTTCCGATGTGACGGAAAATGTGGTGCAGTTACTTTCTGATGTCCGCAAGGCGTGTTTCGCTGTGCGGCATATTGAAGATCTGACAGAAGAATGGAAGGAATACTACCTAGAAGCCCTCTGGACACAGGATAATGTCTGTCTGCCGGAAGGCAGGAAGTTCAGTTACGTCTTATTCGTTTGCGAAAGGGTGTGAATCCATGGATTTGGAAGAGAGAATCATGGAACTGAGCCGCTATGGCTATGCCTGCGGACAGATTCTGACCATTTTGCTTTTGGAAACCATCGGCGAGGAGAATCCTGCGCTGGTGCGCTGCATGCAGGGTCTCAACGGCGGCATCGGCAGCACCGGCGATATCTGCGGCTGTATGGCAGCGGGCTGCTGTCTGATCTCCTATTTCACGGGAAAGCCGGCCGATGATGAATTTGACAGTCCCCACCACAAGGGTGCCATAGGTGAATTCACAAGCTGGTTCCACGAGGAAATGGAATTGGAATACTTAAGCTGCGACTGCGGCGGCATCGTGGGCACCAATCCTGCCAAAAAAGTGCAGTATTGCCCCGGTATCATTGCATCCACCTACGAAAAGTGCATGGAAATCTTGGAGAACCGGGGGCTGCTGTAATGGAAATCGGAAAAACCATGTCGGTCTGCCCTGTCTGCCTCGCCAAAATTCCGGCGAAAAAGGTAGTGGGAGAAGACGGCAATATCTATATGGAAAAGCGCTGCTGGGAACATGGCAGCTTTAAGACCCTCATCTGGGAGGGGGATCTTCCAAGCTACACTGCATGGGCAGAGGGCGATGCCCACGGCGCGGTGACGCCTGTCCGGGCGCAGCCGGTGGAAAAGGGCTGTCCCTATGACTGCGGCCTGTGCCAGAACCACGAGCGGGACGGCTGCTGCGTGCTGCTGGAGTTGACTAACCGGTGCAATCTGAAATGCCCTGTCTGTTTTGCTTCTGCAGGAGAGCGAAAACCGAAAGACCTCTCGCTGGAGGAAATCGGAAAGCAGTACGACCTGCTGATGGAGCGGGGCGGCCCCTTCAACATCCAGCTCTCCGGTGGTGAACCCACCATGCGCTCCGATCTGGACAAGATCATCGCATTGGGCAAAGAAAAGGGATTTTCTTTCTTCCAGTTAAATACCAACGGTGTGCACATTGCAAAGGAAGATGGGTACGCAGAGCATCTGAAACAGGCTGGTGTCAGTGTGGTATTTCTGCAGTTCGACGGACTAACGGACAGTATTTACCGTATGCTTCGCGGTGCCGACCTGCTGGACGTTAAAATCAAGGCCATCGACAAGTGTAAAGCGGCGGGAATCCCTGTGGTGTTGGTGCCTACAGTTGCGCCCGGTGTTAACGATCATGCACTGGGAGACATTCTGAAGTTCGCCCTGCGGCGTGCGCCTCATATTCGGGGGGTACATATCCAGCCCATATCCTATTTCGGCCGCTGCGGTCTGGAAGTTCCGGAGGTGCGGCTGACCATCCCTGCGGTTCTTCGACGGATCGATGAACAGATGGATGGTATTATGAAGATTACCGATTTTGGCGGCGGCGGTGCGGAAAGTCCCTACTGCTCTTTCCACGCGAGCTATATGCGCAGAAAAGACGGCACCATCAAGGCTTTGCCCCGGCGTAGAAGCCAGAGCTGCTGCGTCAAATCCAGCGAAGCCCGGGATTTTGTGTCCCAGCAGTGGAGCGGCAAGGCAAGCTGCTGTGACGGCGATGAAGCGACCTCTTCTCTGGATGAATTCCTGCAGCAGACAGTGGAAAATACCTTCACTGTTTCCGGCATGGTATTTCAGGATGCCTATAACCTGGATCTTGACCGGCTGCGCCGGTGCTATATCTGCGAAGTGGATTCGGACAAGGGGATGGTGCCGTTTTGTGCCTATAATCTTACCGATATTCACGGACGTTCCCTGTACAGAAAATGAAACGAACAAATTTAGAAAACTGGATCGAACAAACTGAAGCCCTCCCGAAGCTTACCCGGGAGGGCTTGGAGGGCTTACAGCTTCGTCGGCTGAATCAGACCCTTGCACGGGCGAGAGAACGGGGCGGCTTTTACAAGGACTATCCGGAAAAACTGGATTGTCTGGAAGATTTGCGGAAACTGCCGTTTACCACAGCCGAAGATATGTCGAGGTACCCGGAAAAGTTTCTGCTGACCAGCCAATCGGAAGTTAGCCGCGTGATCTCCGGTGCCACCTCCGGAACCACGGGGCCTGCCAAGAGGGTGTTTTACACGCAGACCGATACAGAGCACACCATTGGATTCTTTGCAGCCGGCATTTCCGAAATGCTGCGGGCGGGAGAAAAATGCTTCATTGCATTTCCCTTTACCGGATCCTCCGGGCTGGGTGATCTGATCGCCAAGGCGGTGGAACGGCTGGGCGGCATTTCCATTCGCACAGGCTTCGGGCAGACTTTCGGAGAACTGCTGGATCTGATAGACGAAGCCCGGCCGGAGACATATATCGGTTTTCCGGTGACACTCCTGAGCCTTGCCCGAATGTACGGGGATAATTTTCCCATACAGAGAGCCTTGGTGTCCGGTGATGCCTGTCCGGAAGGTGTGATGCAGGAACTGGAAAAGGCGCTGGGGAGCAAGCTCTACCCCCATTACGGCAGCCGGGAGTGCGGCCTGGGAGGTGCGGTGACCTGTCCTGCCTTCCGCGGCATGCACCTGCGGGAGAACCACATCATCCCGGAAATCATCGATGAAGACGGCAGCGTCCTGCCCGATGGGGAATATGGTGAACTGGTACTGACCACCATTGGTGCCGATGCCATGCCCCTGATCCGCTACCGGACAGGAGATTATACCCGCATCCTGCCGCCCTGCGAATGTGGCGGTGTGACAAAACGCATCGACACTGTTTCCCGCAGAGAAGGTGATTTTTCCATAGAGGAGCTGGACAGCATCCTGTTTAAAATCCCGGGTCTGGTGGATTACCGGGCGGCATTTGACGGGAAACTGCATTTGGATTGCCTATCCCAATGCCGGATCGATGACTTGATTTTGGATGTCCTGCGGAAAAACTATCCCCATCTGGAAGTGAAGATTGCTTCGAAAGCTGCGGCTCGTGCAGATCGTCCACAGTACCTTGGGAAGCGGCATATCCTGCGGCCTTAAGCTATGTATAAAATGGTTCGACTCCCGTATCCTGCTCCAAAAAGAAAAGACCACTCGTTGAGTGGCCTTTTCTTTTTGGAGCAGGATACGGGAGTCGAACCCGCCTTCACGGCTTGGGAAGCCGTTGTATTACCGATATACGAATCCTGCATCTGTAGGGAATTATAGCAGATGCAGGAGAAAATTTCAACCATAATTTGTCGGCGACGGTTTTACTTGTGCAAACGGCAAAACTATGGTATCATATTAAAAATTGTAGTGGTGAGCAAAATGCATCGGCGATTTGGAATCCAAAAGAGCCGCGGATGCAGAAGCGCGTACTAATTAGGCACCGTCACGAAACGGACTGTGCCAAGGCTGGAACTGTGGAAAAACAAACAGAGATAGTGAATTAA
>JAFYLN010000089.1 GCA_017537045.1 Oscillospiraceae bacterium
TGTACTCTGATTGATACGGTATGAACCGTAACTATGATGGTAATTTTCTATGCCCTCACAGGCCGTGGGGACATAGTGAAATGATAATTGTTAGAAATCGGAAACTGTGATTGCTTTTGCAAAACTCTGATACTGTAACGATACCAGTATACCTCGGGCAGTCACAGGATTCACGAACAATCTGTAAATATTAGCAAAGAGTACGGTAATGAAACCGTACTCTTAAAGACATAGTTCGGGCATAGTGAGACTCGGATACTGTGTTTGCTCGCGCAAAACTCGGATACTGTAGTAACCCAAGTATATCACAAATCTTAGAAACATCCCGAACTTTCTGTAAACAATGATAATTTTCCTTCCGCTAAAAATGGGTAGACCAATAGCAGGAGGCTCCAATGACACTACGACCCAAGAAAGAACGTTAACAGGAGTGGACAGTTCCCAAAGAAACTACGCACAGAAGGCTCCGTTACCCTGAATTACCTTATGGCCGCCTTCGGCTCAGAGGAACACTCCGCACATGAACAGCCACCCGCCGCGTCCATTCAGAAGGTTGCTATTGTCCACAGCCATATTATACCACATTTAATGAATAAACTCAAATGAACAGTTTGTGGACAAATAAAAGCTGAGCAGAGATTACTCCCTGCTCAGCCCAATAGCACAAAGTTTATTAAACAAAGCGCGACTTTAAATCATCAATATATGCGAACCTAATCCTTTACAAATATGCTTCAACGTATAATTTAGCATCATCGATTATGTCATTTACACGTTTGGTGGCTATTTCAAGTGTTCCATCGACAATAGTCAGAGTTGGAATGACACCCTTACGAAGTGGTGCCCGCCATTCAGGATTTCTTCCCTGTTCATGAACACCGGTACTGAGTCTGGAAGGATCGCCCTGACAGAGATGGCCAAAGTTTCTTGCGAAAGTATCAAGCATTGGTGCGTAAGCATCATCGTGCCAATGCAGCTTACCATCGGTGTGACCACACTGAAGCAGAGGGATGCATGCCATTAGGCCGTCGTACCAACCTTCACCTGCAATCAAGAAGTCGGGCCGATCCTCTTTCAGCTTTCTGACAAGCTCGCAGACGCCTTCATAAACATTGTGATTGGGGTCATTGGCCCAAACAGCAGCGATATCCAGAAATGCGCCATCAAAACCGTATTCATCTGCTAGAGACGTGATTTGCTTTACCAACCTGTTCTGCCACTTGGGGGCACCAGGATTTAGGGTGCGGTTGGAGCTATGGTCATAGTGCCGGGAGCCATCCCAGTCAACACTTGCCCGGCTGAAATTGCCGGATGCAGTGCGCAGTTCGCAAGGTTCACCCCATGCAGCAAAGCCATCATGATGGACACCAACGATATCTATACCAAACATAGGCATAACATGGACTCCCAATGCCTTTGCGCCATCACACAGCTTACGGAATCCTGCCTTGCCACCCATACGCTCATCAGGTCCGTAATTACCATATTTCCAATAATACCGACCTTCCCAGCCGGGAATGAAAACAAGAATGCGTTTGGGATCAATTTTCTGGCAAAGTTCTTCGATATTCTTCAGAATTTGAGCATAATCATTAAAAATGAAACCCGTCCAATGCTGTGCATGGATGGCAGCAATCAAGGAAATCTCCCGTGCCCATGCCGGAACGTCCGGGCGAGTTTCCCAAGGCTCCAAATTGTAAGAGCTGCGAATATGCTCCAAATGTGTTTTGGAAACACTCTCAAGAGAATCAGAGAAACCGACTTCCCATGCTGGAACATAGATAGAATTGGTCATCTCTGCTGCCAATGACTCAAAAATCAACTCTGCACACAGTTTCTCACTCTCGAGCGCAAACACAAAAGTTTTCTCTCGAACACGGTTATCGATAGATCGGAAGTACAGGTAACGACCATCTGCTTGATCAAATACCACCAGAGGTGTACCTGCATCTCGCCAACCTTCCGGATATTTGAACCGCAAGCCTTGGATTGGAATTTCCTTCGGTCTTGCATCGATCAAGTTCACAATTCGCCCCATCGGGAGGTCGGTGAATCTTACTTTGACACAACGAATCTCTTCAGTGGAATCTTCCATAGCCGCATCCACTTGAATAGAAATACTTGCGTCACTTAACTTTGCAGTAATGTGAACATTACCCGGAACGGGAACTTGGCCTCCGCAGGTCAGCAACACATCAGCCGTGGCAGACAGGGAGTTACCAAACTGTTCAATAGTAGTCGCTTGTGGGCATAGTGAAAAAGCATTGTTGTGGGTGTAGACCATAACGGAGAAGTGATAGTCACCCAATGAAAAACTTGCATTAGGAAAGTAAAAGCTTAAATCTTGCATTATAATTCTCCTGTCTTGGCCTCTGGCATTTTCTCCATCGGCAATCTAATTGTGATCTCAGTTCCCTGATTTACGATACTATCGATATCAATGCCAAAGTTGTCTCCGTAGTAGAGTTTAATGCGTTCAGTGACATTGTTGATACCGATACGACTAAACCGTTTCTGATCATTCGTCTTTTTCTTTACCTTTAGGATGTTCGTATCAAAGCCTGTTCCATTATCACTGATATGAATCTCTAAAACTTCCTCAGATTCCTTCACTGCACGAATGTGAATTTTGATAACAGAATCCGATATACCATGGATGATACTATTCTCCACAAATGGTTGCAATGTAAATTTTAAGACTTTGCAAAATTGGAGGTCATCTGGCAAGTCGATGGATAAGTCAGCCTTAACATCTTTACGTTTGCACATCAGCATAACGTAGCTTTCAACATAACGGATTTCCTGACCGAGGGATATTTCTTCAGAACCTCCGCTGGCTAGACGAAGAAGCGAAATAAGTGACGTTATCATTTCACAGGCTTCCGCATTTCTGTTCATGCGAGAGAGTGCCTTGATAGAATTCAGCGTGTTATACAGGAAGTGAGGGCTGATCTGCGCCTGAAGGAAGCGCATTGAGATTTCCTGTTTCTTACGTTGCTCTTGCTCGTTTTTTACAATCAGCAGATTGATTTGCTCAGCCATTTCGTTGAAACCAACACCAAGTTGACCCAACTCATCCGTTCGGTTCACTTCGATACGCTCGTCTAGATTGCCCTGACGAAAGTTTGCCATCGCTGAATGCACACCTATGATTGGTGTTTTCAGATACCTGAAAAAGATCAAGGACATTGCAATTGCAATAACAAGGACAATGAGAATAGAAATAATGATGGAGTAGAGCACCTGATTCGATGTATTTGCGATGTCAGCCAGTGGTGTTACATTAATGATTTTATAGCCCATCTCATAAGAGTCGGCTCTTGTCATAAGAAAATCACCATTTGCACCTGAAATAATTTTATGTGATCGTGTGCCATGCGTTGCGTATTCCTGGATCACATCTGCAGCAAGAACACCTTCATCCAGCCTGCCTACAGAGAATACGAGTTCACCTGCTTCTGTAAAGAGCATAGTTCTGTCGTTTGTACGATTACTTGTTTGAAGAATCGATTCTATGTAGGAATCGTCAATGCGAATCAGGGTCAGTCCAAGATTCTCCTCGGTGAGCACATCATAGATAGTTTTGTAGAGAAACAAATCTGATTGATCGGCAAATCTTGTCTGTAAAACGATCCAGTGCACAGCCGCATCTGCTTGAAGCATTTCTTTATACGGAGAGTAGAGCCGATAATCACCCAGAAGCGAAAAGGGATGTCCATTACTGCGCACAACTGGCAACGAGCCATCATTCCACAGAAAAGCAACTGCGCTTACTGCCTCACCACGCTGCGTAATAAGCGTATCCAGCTTTTCTCCCAAACGTACAACACTCAAGTAATAGCTATCACTTTCCGGTTCGTCCTTCAGTTGTAAAAATGCTTTTGTTGCCTCGGAGTCAGTCAGATCTTTAAGCGTAATTTCCAATTCTTCTACGAACAAGTCGAAAGTATCGGCCTTATGTGTGTTCATCAATTCAGTTGATGAGATTGCGGATTCCAACAATGAAGAACTGGTTAGCGTGTATGCTGCAATGCCAATCAAAACACAAGGAATGACTGTTACGATGACAATAAGTGCAAGGAGCTTATATTTCAAACTACTTTTTGCCTTCATCTATTCTCACCGTACTCTCTGCGAAATTCGCTGCATGTTAATCCCGTGGCATCTTTGAAGATTCTACAGAAATAACGATAATCCCGGAAGCCAACTTGCTCTGCAATTTCATGCGTTCGCAGAGTGGTTGAGCGCAGTAGTCTCTTCGCTTGTTCTAGCCGATATTTGCTTAAATACTCCGTGTAATTCAATCCTGTTTCGCTTTTGAAAATTCTGCAAAAGTAATTGGGACTTAGGCAAGCGGTATCTGCAAGATCTGAAAGACTGATTTGTTTTCCATAGTTTTCAGCAATGTATTTTAGTACCTTTCTGATCTCCATTCTAACAGAACCCTGAGAGTTGACTGCAACCAAGCTCTGTTCTTCGAGAAATCTTAACAGGATTTTAGAGATATCCCAAGCAGTATTTGCAGCCCAAATTTCAGCAACACTAGTATCTGTTTCCTGTGTACTAACAATTGACGCAATCAGCTTTGCACAGTTGCTCTTCACACGATCTTTAGCGACCCAATTAGCCTGAAAAAACTCCATAAGTTTATTCACGGCCTCATTTGGTACCATATTTCTACATATGCCAGTCCAGACCGAAAAGTCGAAAGATACTTCTGATTGCACTTTGCTTTGATGGTTCTGAATTACTCCATAGGGTTTCAGATAAAAATAGTGCTGATCTTGATCTTTGAGGTTAAAGATATATGCACCCAACTCTAACTCTTCATGGCAGAACCGACCAATGCTGGCAGCAATCAAGAGACTTTCACTACGAGCTTGACTGAGCAAAGCTTGCAGATAATTCATTACAATTCTGAGGGACAACAAATAGCTTGGATTCTCAATAGAGAGTAGTAATAGTAACTTATTGTCTCCAACTCCGGAAAGTACGGATATGGCACACTCCGATTCGTGCAAAGCTTGCTCTGCAATTTGCGTGATCCGCTCGATTTGATCATTAGAATTTTTTCCGAAAAGGATCAACGTAATCGGCACCCAGACCCCACTAGTCACTGGGAGCTTAATAGCATAGTCTTTGGTCTCTTGTCTATACAGTTTCCTAATTTTTAGTTTCTGCTGGTTCAGCACATCTTCTCTACGAGGTAAGCTGAGATTATTCTTTTTGTGTATATCTTGTGCATACTGAATCTGCTGCGCCAACGATTCTGCTGTAATTTCGTACTTAAGCAAGTACTCTACTGCACCATGCTTCATCGCTTCCTTTACCAGTACAAAATCATCATAATTACTGATAACAAGAAACACAGCAGCTACATTTTGCTCTTTTGCTTTGCGAATCAACTCCACACCGTCCATGATTGGCATGGAGATATCTGTGAGCACGATGTCATAGGATTCCGCTTGAAGCAAGCTTAGTGCTTGTCTGCCATTTGTTGCGCTATCCGGCAATGAGCAGTCAAGCGCATTCCAATCCAGCAAGGAAGTAAGATCATCAACAATCAGTTTGTCATCATCCACAATCAAAACTCGAAACATTATGCCCACCTCCTGTTATCATTATAATAGCCCTGAGCATAATACGAAAAGTCGTTGTGGCACAAGGCTTTTTTAGATTTACAAACGTGTTTTGTCACTCAAAAATATAGAAAGCAATCAGCCATTTTGGTATAATTAAGTTGTGACCAAAACCAACCAAA
>JAFYLN010000090.1 GCA_017537045.1 Oscillospiraceae bacterium
ACCCCGGCACTTTATCACCAGGGCTTAATGAACGAGAGGTTAAGTATGAGATTGCGCTAAGATAAGTAACATTCCCCAATATACATAAATCGGAGGTTACTTATATGGAAATCAGAGAATACAAAACATACAACGAGCCGGAGATCCTGCATCTATACACAAGTGTAGGCTGGACTGCTTACACCGACCATCCAGAGGTGCTACGAAAAGGCTTTGAAAACTCCATGCGGACCCTTGCAGCTTACGAGGGCGATCAGCTTCTGGGGATCATTCGTGCCGTTGGCGATGGGCATACCATCGTGTTCGTGCAGGACATTTTGGTGTTCCCGGAGCATCAGCGCAAAGGCGTTGGCTCTGCACTCCTGCAAGCTATCTTGGACAGATACAGCCATGTTCGTCAGATTGAATTGGCAACGGACAACACACCGAAAACCATTGCTTTTTATAAGTCTATGGGATTCCGGGAAATGTCCGAAATCGGTTGCTGCGGATTTATGAAAGGATAATGTGATGTTTGAAAAAGTTGAATTTACAAATATGTGCATGGTCTGCGACGGTAGCCGGGTTGTGGTGATTGACCGGAAAAAGAAGGACTGGCCGGGTGTCACATTCCCCGGTGGTCATGTGGAGCCGGGAGAATCCTTTTCGGATGCAGTAATTCGTGAGGTGCAGGAAGAAACCGGACTTGATATCCGTTCCCCGCAGTTATGCGGTATCAAAGACTGGTGCGAGAATCAGTGCAGATATGTAGTGCTGTTTTATAAGACAACCCATTTTGAGGGCGAATTGCGTTCCAGCTCCGAAGGTGAAGTTTGGTGGGAAGATATTGCGAATCTTCCTAATCTCAACCTATCTTTGGACATGAATGATATGCTCCGGGTTTTCATGGAAGAGGATTTAAGCGAGTTCTTTTACTATCAAGAGGGCAATGAGTGGAAATATGATTTGAAATAGCATGAAGGAAGGTATGAAGTTTGAAAGCAATGTTGACAAGCTCGCTTGGCGGTTCCAGCAAAGTAAACGGTATCCGGGTTCCGTCCATTTTGATTCAGCGGAACGGCTTGTTGGATAACCTTAAATCTATCTGGGTTACCGATGCAAATGTGCTTATTATTTGTGCTGATCCGAGTGACCACGAAAAGAACGATAGTGTCTGTGCCTGCCTAAAGAAATCCCTCCCAATGAGTGGATTGAGCATTTCGCACATTGACAAGTGCGATGACAGAAATCCAAGTGCTGTTGATGCCTTGGAAAGCATCAATGTTCTTATTTTGGCAGGTGGCCATGTTCCCACACAAAACAAGTTCATGGATCAGCTCCGTTTGAGAGAACGGTTGAAAGATTATCATGGAATCGTTGTTGCTTGGAGTGCAGGTTCTATGAATTGTGCAGATACCGTGTATGCTGGCCCGGAGTTGGAGGGCGAAGCAATCGACCCTCTGTACGAGAGGTGGATTGCAGGTCTTGGATTAACAGATATAAATATCTTTCCGCATTTCCAGAGCCTTAAAGACGATTACTTGGACGGACTGCGGTTAATCGAGGACATTACATACGATGATAGTGTTGGTCACGAAATTGTTGCATTGAATGACGGAAGTTATATCATGCTTGAGGACGGAAAAACAACACTGTACGGAGAAGCATATATGATTAAAGACCGTCAGCAGTGGAAGATCTGCAACGATGGAGAATCAATCCCTTTGTAATTATCAGAATTATGCGAGGTAAGTAATTATGATTGATTGCGGATTTACAAAAGAGAACCGTTGGTTTCGATACCGTGCGGCGGCAATAATCGTGGAAAATGATTGCGCGCTGTTTGCCTGTAATGAAACAGACGATTATTTCTATTCAATCGGCGGCGGTGTTCATCACGGTGAAACTGCAGAAGATGCCGTGCTTCGGGAAGTGTTTGAAGAAACCGGAGTTCATTATGAGATAGACCGTTTGGCAGTAATCCACGAAAACTTCTTCGATGAGAATGGTGGATCGCTAAAGGGTATGAACTGCCACGAACTCAGCTTCTATTTCCTAATGAAGCCAAGAGGAACACAGGAGCTTCACAGCAACAGCATGACACAAGGCGTAAAAGAAGAAATGCGATGGATTCCACTCAAGGACTTGGATAAGTACAAAGCGTTCCCTACCTTCTTGAAAGATTACCTTAGCAAAGAGCATATCGGGATTGAGCATATTGTGACGGATGAAAGAGTTTGATAGTGAGGTGCAAGAAATGAGTAGATTTGCAGTTATCTTATATCCTAACTTTTCATTGCAGGAAATAACTTGTCTGACATCAGCACTGTCGGTGTGGTTTGAAGAAAAGATTGATTTTATTGCAAGTGAAAACAAGGAGTATTGCAGCGAAGAGGGACTGCGTGTCGTTCCTACTAAAAAAATGGACGATACCAATATTACCGACTATGACTGCGTTATTCTTCCCGGTACGATCAATCCGCTTCCTGCTTTATATGATGACAGACTGATCGACTTTTTGAAAAGTGGAATCAATACCAATGTCGTATTTGCGGCAATTTCATCATCTCCGTTGCTGTTGGCAAAAGCAGGCGTATTGAAGGGCAAGAAATTCACCGCTGGATTTTTCATGCAGATGGCAGAAGTATATCCTTTTATCGAAAAAGAGAACTTCACCCACGAAGGGGTTGTTTGCGACGAAAATGTTATAACCGGTATCGGTATGTTTTTCCGGGAGTTTGCAGAAGCCGTCTTGCAGAGATTTGAATACGATATTGGAAGCAATTTTATGCGTGACAAGCCCGAAGATTACACGGAAGAAGAACTTACATTTTACTGGTCAGAAGAAGATTACCGTGAGTTTTTGGAAGAACTGAAAGAGTACCAGCTGTGAAAAACATTGGAGATAGTGGAGGACAGAATGGATATTCAAAAGTATTGGGATGCCGTTTTGCGGCAGGATGCAGATGCCATCCGTGAATACTTCTATCCCGACGCCTGGGTGAACTGGCATAACACTAACGAGCATTTCACCGTGGAGGAATTTATCCGGGCGAACTGCGAATACCCCGGCGAATGGGACGGCGAAGTGGAGCGGATCATTACCACTGATACGCACATCATCACTGCTACCCATGTGTTCAGTAAGGATGGAAGTATCTCCTGTCATGCAACTTCCTTTATTCGTGTGGTGGATGGAAAGATTGCATCAGTCGATGAATACTGGGGCGATGATGGCCCCGCCCCCCAATGGCGGCAGGACAAGCATATTGGATCAACAATTAAGTGAGGTGTATATCTGTGAGAAAGCCTAAGATGATTCTGTTTGATTACGGTCAGACATTGGCAAATGAAAAGAAGTTTGATGGTATTGCAGGAACTAAGGCTGTATTGCAGTATGCCACCAACAACAAATACAATCATACTGCCGAAGATGTGCAGGCTGCAGCCGATGCCATCAATGCGGAGCTTGGACGGTTCGATCCCAAGCGGCGACACCTAGTTCAAGTAGAAGTGCCAAATCATATGTTTGCCGCCTATCTTTATCAGTCCATGGGCATTGAACTTCCTTTATCCCATCAGGACATTGACAGAGCCTTTTGGAATGCAGCTTCCCCCGGAGTACCCACAGATGGCATGGAAGATTTTCTGGCGTTCTTGAAAGAACAGAATATCCGTACCGGAGTTATCAGCAACATTACTTACTGCGGTGAGGTTGTAGAGGAACGGATCAACAATCTGCTACCGGAGCATAATTTTGAGTTTATTATCGCCACCAGCGAGTATATGTTCCGCAAGCCCAATAAACGAATCTTTGAGCTGGCTCTGGAAAAAGCAGGTTTACAACCGGAGGATGTTTGGTACATAGGTGATAACTACCTTTGCGATGTGATTGGAGCAAGAAGCGCCGGGATTTTCCCGGTATGGTATATCGGAGCAACTGCTGATCCCCAGGGAGAGGACGATGTGCTGACGATCTCTCATTGGGATGAATTGAGAAAGCTAATTGGAGAATTGTAATGCGTCTGTTGTTTGAAATCGATACAAAGGACTATGACCCTAACGGCAAAGCATTTGTGCGTCCCTCTGTTCGTGGCATCATTATCCGGGATGGGAAAGTCGCTATGGTGCATAGTCTAAAATATGACTATTATAAATTCCCCGGTGGTGGCATGGAAGATGGCGAGGGGGTGGAAGAAGCTCTTCTGCGGGAAGTTGTAGAAGAATCCGGCCTGCAAGTGATTCTTTCATCGATCCGGGAATACGGTCTTGTCCACCGGGTACAGAAAGGCCAAAAAGAGGCCATGTTCATTCAGGACAATTATTACTATCTGTGCGATGTAGAAGAGAAAGTTGGATCACAGAAATTAGATGACTATGAAGCGGAAGAACGCTTTACTTTGGAGTATGTCTATCCCACCCATGCTATCCGCATCAATCGTGAAGTAGATCACGGCCCTAAAGATCAAATAATGCTCGAAAGAGAAGCCAGAGTTTTGGAAATGATGATACAGGAAGGGATAATATGATTTTTACTGAAAC
>JAFYLN010000091.1 GCA_017537045.1 Oscillospiraceae bacterium
AAGCGAAGGTTTAACAGCCTTCGCTTTTCTTATATGATGAAGGAGGTCGGCCTGACGGAATTTCCAATTGGGACACCACGCCCGCAGACAAATGTGTCAGCCATCCTTCATCATTCTGCATTCGATTTAGCTAGTTGGGACGGCATGCTGCTCCCGTTTAACGCACCAATCTGAATGAATTTTGAAGAGCTGGAACCGATCAATATCATTCACAGAGGAGGATCATCATGATTGCTGTTGGAATCGATGTTTCTAAATCCAAGAGCACCGTTGCCATTCTGGATTCCTACGGAACAGTCTTGGCAACACCATTTAACATGGCGCATACCCAACCGGAAATGAATGCTCTTGTGTCCAGGTTAAAGGCCTTTGACGAGCCTGTAACCATCCTTTTGGAGTATACAGGACACTATCATTATCCTGTTTTGAAAAAGCTCCAGGATGAGGGATTTCCTGTGTGCGTTGTAAATCCGTATCAGATGAAGAAATACGGAGATGTGGAGATTCACAAAGCCAAAACAGATAAGAAGGATGCCCTTCGTATCGCAACCTACGCATTGGAGAAATCCTATAAGCTTGTTCCTTACAGCTTTATGGAACAGAAATATGAAGATCTGAAATTTCTGTCCAGACAGTACGATCAACGAATTGCTTTCGTTGCTAAACTCAAGGTGCAGCTTATCAATCTGCTGGACCAAACCATGCCTGGAATTACAAAAATTCTCGCTCTAAAAAGCCGAAATCCGGAGAAAAGCGCTTTAATGCTTTTTATAAAGCGGTATAAATCATTTGACGAGATTCAGCGTATGGGCAAAACTCGCTTTCTCTCTACTTACGCAACACTCATGAAGAAAACAACAGATCGCCACGCTCCGCAGAAGGGTTTGGCGATTTATGAACTGGCCCGGGACAGTATCACTACCCGTGGAGAAGATCCCTACATTTGGTCTTCCCAGGATCAATGCGTGGATCTTCTGGCTACTGCACAGAATGCTGCCGATGAAATTATTACGCAGATGCAGAACATTGCGGAAACCATTCCGGAATACAAAGTACTGCGTGCTATGAACGGTGTCGGTGACCGTCTGGGACCTGTCATCCTGGCCGAGATTGGCGACATACGGCGCTTTCATAGTGCGAAGGCTCTGAACTCCTTTGCCGGCAATGATGCGCCGCCATACCAGTCTGGACAGTTTGAGAGCAGAAACCGCCATATCTCCAAACGTGGCAGTTCTGCTCTCCGGAAAGCTTGTTTTGAGGTCGTGCAGGCCCTTAAACTGACAAAACCTCAGGACGACCCTGTATACCAATTCATTCTGAAAAAGGAACAGGAAGGCAAGCCCTACAACGTAGCCAAAATGGCCGGTGTAAACAAGTTCCTCCGAATCTACTACGCAAGAGCAATGGAACTCTATCGGTAGATCTCTTTCATTATACACGAATTTTTTAAGCCCGCAATCTGGTGGGTTAATTTCCTGCGCCCTTTTTTAGTAACCACAACGCAAAATTTAGGCTTGACAAACATTAGCTAGATTTGTCTAACTGTTCTACAGATACGATATGGAGCGTGTCGGCGAATTTGACGGGGCGCGGGAGGTGCGGTATATGAGAAACTGGGTGCAATTGGTTCGCGCGGAAGAAAAGGACACGGAGCAGATCCAAGCTATGCAGCAGGAGGCTTTCGCGGAGCTCCTGGAAAGATACCAGGATCATGACATGAGTCCGGCCACGGAGTCCTTGGAGAAAATCCGGTGGAAGATCACCCATCCGGGCAGCTTCTATTATTTTATCAGAGCCGGGGAAGAAACGGTGGGCGGCATCCGGGTGGTGGATTTGGGTGACGGCACCCGAAAGCGGATTTCTCCCATATATATTATGTCAACCTATCGGGGTAAGGGTTTCGCCCAGGCCGCCATGGTGGAAGCCGAGCGACTCCACGGTAGCCATCATTGGCAGCTGGACACCATTTGGGAGGAAGCGGGCAACTGCTATCTGTACGAGAAAATGGGCTACCGCCAAACCGGCCACCGGACGGTCATCAAGGAAAATATGACCATCGTGGACTATGAGAAGGATTGAGAATCCAAGAAACAGGAAAAAGTTGCCACCGGATCCGGTGGCAACTTCTGTTTATTTTGAGGTGGAGCAAAGGCTCAGCAGCAAGGGGGCGAGGGTGTGCCAATCGGTACCCTCGAATTCCCAATGGCGGCAATCGGCAGGAGCAACATCCAAGCCAAGGGCGGGATCGGCACAGGCCTGTCCCGGCGGGGTGATATTGGCGTGGAGGTATAAGGTAGCCATGCCCAACGCTTTCGCACCGGCGATATCCGTGTTGCGGTCGTTGCCGATCATCAGACATTTTGCCGGGTCAAGGGATTGCTCCTCCATCAGCGCCCGGTAGAACCGGCTATCCGGCTTGCGGCAGCCATGATCTGAGGAAAGATAAATGCCGTCAAAGGCGGTATCCAACTCCAAATGCTGCAATTCATAAGCGGTAAATACTCTCTGGGCATTGCTCAGCAGCCAAAGACGGGATCCCTTGCGCCGCAAGGCATCCAATGCATCCAACACACCGGGGTACAGCTTTATGTATTTGGTTGACATAATTCTAAACAATTGGGCGGCCTGTACGCCCAGCGCGTCGGCATTTTCTGCCACGCCCTTTTCCCGGAACAGCTGGGCCATCACCTGCTCGCAGGGAATGTCCGGGTAGCATTCGTAGCTCTGCCCGGCGGCAGATTCCCGGCTCGCCATGGCGGCGGCGAATGCGGCTTTCAGCGAAGCTCCGGTGTAATTTGCCCCGTAGTAGCCGAATAACAGGGCGGTCTTCTTCCAGACGGTGGCGCTTTCCACGGTGCGGATGTCCACCAAAGTACCGTAAAGGTCAAAAATCAGATCGGTGTAACCCATGTGAGTCCCCTCCTTTTCCCCATTATACTCCGAAAGCCGGGGATTGGCAAAGGGTTTTTGGGGCATTCGTTGACAAGCCTGAAAGGCTGTGGTATCCTGTATAAAGGAATGCTATTTCTATAAAATGGGGGTGCTGTGAGTGAACGGCCTACTCAAAGCCTTACAACTGGATAACGAAGACCCCCAACAGATGAAACGGGAGGCAGCGTGGCTCTGGACCCGGATCAAGCGCAACCGGGGACTGATCCTGGCGGTGTCGGCGCTGAGTCTGATCGGCGCGATCATGGGCTTGGGCAGCAGCGTGGCCTCCAAGTATTTGATCGACGCGGTCACCGGGTTGGATGGGCGGCGGATCTTGATGGCCGCTTGCTGCATGGGACTTCTGACTTTGGGCGCCATTGTCCTGCGGGGTGTTTCCTCCCGGATGGGCGCTGCCATTCATATGAAAGTCTACACCCATAACCAGCGCAAGGTGTATAAGCGGATTTTGCGGGCCGGCTGGGAGGCTCTGGAGCCTTACCGCAGCGGCGACCTGCTCCACCGGCTCAATTCCGATGTGGCCAGTGTGTCCGACGGCGTGATCTCGGCGGTGCCGAATGCTTTGACGGTGTTTGTCCGGTTTGCCGGCGCTTTCGCTATTATGCTGGTATTTGACCCGGCCATGGCGCTGATTGCTCTGTTGGGTATTCCCGTGAGTCTGGGCCTTTCCCGGCTGCTGATGGGCCATTTGCGGCGGCATAACAAGCTGGTTAAGGAACTGGGCAGCGAATTGATGTCCTTCCAGGAGGACTCCTTCCGCAACCTGACCAGTATCAAGTCCTTTTCCATTACCGATCTGTTTTCGGATAATCTGCGAAAGCTTCAGGGTACATACTCCGAGGCCTATATGTCCTATAACGCTTCTCAAATTTGGATCACCACGATTCTTTCCTTGATCAGTACTCTGGTCAGCGGCGTATGCTTTGGTTGGGGTGTGTACCGGCTGTGGCAGGGGACAATGACCTTTGGCAGCCTAACCATGTTTATGATGCTGGCGTCGACGCTTCGCTCTTCTTTCTCCTCTTTGATCAGCTTGATGCAGCAGGCGGCGTCTTTGATGACCTCTGCCGGGCGGATCATGGCGGTGGAAGAACTGCCGGAGGAAGAGGATGAGATCCCCGAGGGTTTGGAGGACGAGGAAGCGCTGTCCATCAGCCTGGAAAAGACCGCGTTCTCTTATCAGGATGGGGCGGCTGTGCTCCAACCCTTTGAGTTTACCGCCGAACCCGGCGATATTATTGCTGTTACCGGCCCCTCCGGTGAGGGTAAGACCACCCTGTTGCGGCTGCTGCTGGGCTTAGTGCAGCCGGTTGCGGGCGAAGCCAAGCTCCGGGGCAGAAGTGGAAAAACCTATCCGCTGACCGCCGGAACCCGCAGTATTTTTGCTTATGTGCCCCAGGGGAACAGCATTTTTGCCGGAACAATTGCCGAAAATCTGCGAATGGTTCGTCCGGAGGCTACGGACGAGGAATTGATTCAGGCGCTGAAAACTGCCTGCGCCTGGGAATTTGTAAAGGAATTTTCCGACGGCTTGGAGCATCGGTTGGGTGCCGGCGGCCGGGGAATCTCCGAAGGTCAGGCCCAGCGATTAGCGATCGCCCGGGCGCTGCTGCGGGGAGCTCCGGTACTGCTGTTGGATGAAGCCACCTCGGCCATGGATATGGCGCTGGAACGGAAGCTGCTGGAAAACCTGAAGGCGGGCGGCGCGCTGCGGACCTGCATTCTGGTGACCCATCGGCCTGCCAGTGTGGCCTACTGTAACCGCGCTTATGAAGTAAGCAACGGTGTGGTTGAGGAGATTTTCCCCGGATAACTTGTGTTTTTGGAGTAGAAAGCCATGATTGACCTGCATTGCCATATATTGCCCGGCATGGATGACGGCGCCCGTCATCGGGAGGAAGCGCTGCATATGGCCGCTCTCGCAGTTGAAAGCGGAGTCCGGGCGGTGGTGGCGACGCCCCACTGTTTGGATGGCGGCGGGGAAGCTGTGGTTTCCGCGGTGCGCCGGCTGCAAGATGATTTGAACGAAACCCAGCTCCCGCTGCAGGTATTCCCGGGAATGGAAATCTTCGGCACGACCGATACGGCCCGGCTGCGGGGAGAGGGCGAGCTGTTGACGCTGAACGGCTC
>JAFYLN010000092.1 GCA_017537045.1 Oscillospiraceae bacterium
GCTATCGGCACCGGTGTGTTCCCGGAATGCCATAAATAACAGGCCGGTCACAATACCGGCAAGCATCGCACCCATCATTTTCAGCGCAAGCTTGTGGCGGTTAATTTGTTTCATAGCTACCTCAACATTCCAATACGAATAAATGCCTAAACGATTAAATTATACATTATTTCGACATATATTTCAAGTATAATTTCGTCATTCCTTTTCAAGGGCCGGTGGTATGTTGCTGATGAAGTCGTCCCTTACCGGTGTTGACAAAGCCGCAAAATACTTTATAATGAAAGGTAAGTTTGCGGCACAGTAAGATACTGCTTCGGATTGCTGCCAGACTGACCTTTAAAAATACGAAATTCAATTTTGTGGAGGTTCAATTATGGAAAAGTGGAAGTGTTCTGTTTGCGGTTATACCCATGAGGGTCCCCTGCCCCAGGACTTTAAGTGCCCCGTTTGCAAAGTCGGTGCCAATAAATTCGTAAAGGTGGAGGAAGCTCCTGCAGCAGCTAAGAATCCTCTGGCCGGAACCAAGACGGAAAAGAATCTGTGGGAGGCATTTGCCGGTGAATCCATGGCCCGTGGTAAGTATACCTACTTCGCTTCTGTCGCAAAGAAGGCTGGATTCGAGCAGATTGCTGCCATTTTCCTGCAGACTGCTCAGAATGAGCAGGAGCACGCAAAGCTGTGGTTCAAGGCACTGGGTGAGCTGGGTGATACTGCAACCAACCTGCTGCACGCTGCTGAAGGCGAAAACTACGAATGGACCGATATGTATGACCGCATGGCCAAGGATGCTGACGAAGAAGGCTTCTACGAACTGGCTGAGCAGATGCGCGGTGTTGCTGCCATTGAGAAGTCTCATGAAGAGCGCTATCGTAAGCTGCTGCACAACGTTGAGGCCAAGGCTGTCTTCGAAAAGAGCGGTGTTACTCTGTGGGAATGCCGTAACTGCGGCCATCTGGTTATGGGTGTTAAAGCTCCTGATGTCTGCCCCGTCTGCAAGCATGCTCAGGCATACTTTGAAGTTCGCGCAGAAAACTACTAATCCGAAATCGCCTGCCGTTTTGGCAGGCGATTCTTCTATTTCAGCTTTCTCTGGATCGATGGATAGCGGGCCATATCCGTATGGGGAATGAATTTGGCTGCCTGCATTCTTACAAGAAAATCCGGTATGGAAGCAAACTGAACACAGTAGATCCGTTCCAGCAGATCCTGGATTTCTAACAGACGGGAGCTGTCCAGCAGCAGCGTTCTGGCCCCGTCCAGAGAAGAATTTCTGAGAATTCGGAATTTCTCCCGGGGCAGATCCGGAAACATGCCAACGGTGATAGCAGATTCCAGATCGGAATGTGCCGGGAAAGCACCGGATAAATAGCATTTATCCAATTCTTCGAAGGAGATACCTGCCGATTCCATAAGGCACTCTACCATCGTATAAGCTGCAGCCTTGGTATCCAGGTACTGCATGATATCCGTCTGGGAAAAATACAGTGGAATCCCTAATGCAGATTCTTCTTCCGTTGCGTAAACTGCAGCCAGTTCCCCATCCATTCTCCGGATCCGGGAGGATGCTTCGGGGTTCAATTCCCCTGCAATATTGATCCAGCCATTTAGACGCATTTGCGCAATCAGATCAATAATCCCGGAACCACAGATTCCGATAGGTTTCTGATGGCCGATGGTCGTAAACCGGAGCTTTTCTCCCTGGATCTTCACAGAATTGATGGTTCCCTCCCCTGCCCGCATACCATAGCGGCTGATATAGCCTTCCAGTGCAGGTCCCGCAGCACCGGCACCGGCAAGAAGCCATTCCTGGTTGCCAAGCACCAATTCTCCATTGGTTCCAATATCAAAAAAGAGACTGGTTTCCTCCTGCTTATGAATATCCAGCGTCAGCAGGCCGCTGACGATATCGCCGCCAACATAATTGGAGGCTGCGGGTATGATATAAACCTGACCCTCAAATGGGATCCCCAGTTCCCTGCCCCAGAAGAAGCCGGGATCCGAAGTGACAGGTGCATAGGGCGATGCAAATACCGTCCAGGCATCCAGCTTCAGCAGAAAATGAATCATGGTAGTATTACCAGATAGGATCATAACAGGACATTTTTCTGCCTGGATACCGGTTGCTTCTGTAACAGCGTCCAGCAAATTCCGGAAGGTATCAATCGTTGCCCGGTGCAGATCCTCTTTGTGGTAGGGATCTTCCATGGCATAGGTGATCCGGGTCAGGATATCCGTGCCAAATTCCGTCTGACCGTTGACCCGCTTTTCCTCACACAGCACTGACCCGGAATTCAGATCGACCAGCTGCATGATAATCGTCGTAGATCCATAATCCACCGCCAGACCGAAATGCTGTTTTGTGGTATCCCCTGCCTCTACCTCAGTCAGCACCCAATCCCATTCCCTTCTGACCATAGTTACCGTGATATCAAAGTCTGCATTTCTGCAAAGCGGATACAGTTTTTTCAGCACTGAAAGCGGAATGGATACCGGATTATATCCCAAAGAGTCCAATGCCAGTTTGATCCGAGCAGCATCGCTGATTGGTGCATGCTCGTCAGGCATCTTGAGACTCAAAAAAATCTTCTTGCTGATGGCTTCCATAGCAAAGCCTCCCTCATTTTTTATCTTATTATAGATATGGAAACAGGAAAAATATGTAACTATGTCACCGAATTCCGTGTCTGTCTGGTATATACTAATTACACAAAGAAAAAAAGGAGTGTGTATCTAAATGAAGAAAATTCAAAACATTCACGCACGAGAGATCCTGGATTCCCGAGGTAATCCCACTGTTGAAGTGCTGTTGGAAGACGGCAGCATTGGCAGAGCCTCCGTTCCTTCCGGTGCGTCCACCGGTATCTATGAAGCCTGCGAGCTGCGTGATCAGGATGGGGAACGGTATCTGGGCAAAGGTGTCCGTAACGCAGTACATAATGTCAATACGGAGATCCGTGATGCATTGGCCGGTTTGGATGCACTGGATCAGGCTGCGATTGATCGGCTGTTGATCCAGCTGGACGGAACCCCCAACAAGAGCAGACTGGGCGCAAATGCTATTCTGGGCGTTTCTCTTGCGGTTGCCAGAGCTGCA
>JAFYLN010000093.1 GCA_017537045.1 Oscillospiraceae bacterium
AGACTGCGACGGCGAATGGGGCGAGATTTCATTTGATTTTGAGAATGGCACAGCGGAGATCCTCCGGCTTGCCGATTGGGACACGATGAAAACAAATCGCTTTGCGAACAAGGCAATAGCCTATCTTCTGAACTGTGAGAATGAGAAGCTACCAAAAGAAACTATGCTGGCATTTGAATAACGAGGGAGTGAGATACATGGAACAATTATTGATTATTGAAGATGATATAGGTTTGAATCTGGGGCTGAGTAAAGCACTGAAAGCAGATGACCGTCAGATTATTTCCTGCCACGATCTAAAAGCGGCAAGAGAACAACTGCTTTGTGGTAGTGTATCTCTGATCCTCTTAGACATAAATCTGCCGGATGGCAATGGGCTTGATTTGCTGAAAGAAATCAAAGGAAAAACACCGGATATTCCAGTAATTCTGCTGACTGCCAACGATACAGATATGGATATTGTAGATGGATTGGAACGAGGTGCTGACGACTACATTACCAAGCCTTTTTCTCTTTCAGTTTTGCGTGCAAGGGTGAATACCCAATTACGAAAACGCACATCCATCCCCAAAAACACACCGATTCATATAGATCATTTTTGTTTTGACTTTGGAACTATGACTTTTTGTGTAGGGGATACCAAAGTTGAATTGAGCAAAACAGAGCAGAAATTGCTGCATCTGCTTGTTGAAAACCGTGGTCGGATAATGACCCGTGGAGACCTTGTAGACCGAATCTGGACAGACGGCGCAGAATACGTGGATGAAAATGCCCTGTCTGTTACGATTAAGCGTCTGAGGGATAAACTTGGCGCACAGGAATATATCAAGACTGTTTATGGAATCGGGTATAGCTGGGTAAAGAAAGATGAATGAGATAGGAATTACGATCATACTGCTGTGTTTTTTGGCGGCAGCAGTTATTGTATTGTGGAATAGAAGAAAAGCCAGAAAAACAATGGATACAATCGAAAAGATGTTGGATGCTGCAATGGAGGGCTCATTTTCTGAAAGCACCTTTGATGAAAGCAAGCTGTCTGCATTGGAAACGAAGTTTGCACATTACCTGTCCGCAGCAGAAACTTCTTCTCGCAATGTAGCTCAGGAAAAAGATAGAATTAAATCCCTGATTGCAGATATTTCGCATCAAACAAAAACGCCGATTGCAAACCTGCTACTATACAGCGAACTCTTGATGGAAGAAGATCTTCCTGCATCGGCAAAAGCGAATGTGGATGCGCTATACAATCAGTCGGAGAAATTGCGATTTTTGATTGATTCGCTTGTAAAGCTGTCCCGGCTGGAGAATGGAATTATTTCTCTGTCACCGCAGCGCACGGCATTACAGCCACTGCTTCAAGGTATTGCAGAACAATATGCTGCCAAAGCTGCTGAAAAAGGGTTGTCTTTGCAACTGCATGATACAGATATTTCTGCTACCTTTGATATGAAATGGACAGCGGAAGCACTGGCTAATATTGTAGACAACGCCATCAAATATACAGAGCATGGCGTAATCACGATTTCTGCTGTAAGCTATGAAATGTTTGCGAGGATTGATGTATCAGATACTGGCGCAGGTATCTCAGAAAGTGAGCAATCAAAGATATTTGCCCGCTTTTATCGTTCAAAGATAGTGCGGGAACAGGAAGGTGTTGGCATCGGCTTGTATTTGGCTCGACAAATCACATCCGGTGAGGGTGGTTATATCAAGGTTGCCTCCGTTCCCGGAAAAGGAAGCACGTTTTCCGTATTCCTGCCGAAATAACATCAATTTTTTCAAAACTGTTAGAATTCATTTCCCGCTGGAAAGAATGTGGAAAGAATCCTATGCGATAATCTGTATGTATCAAAGGATGATTTCTTTGCATACATACAGATTTTTTCATGGAGGTACTTGTTTATGGAAATTTTACAGGCAAAAAACCTGAGAAAAATTTATGGCTCCGGTAATAATGCGGTTCACGCACTGGATGGAGTGGATTTAAGTGTACAGAAAGGCGAATTTGTGGCGATTGTCGGCACATCCGGCTCCGGCAAGTCCACCCTGCTGCATATGCTTGGCGGTCTGGATCGACCCACAGATGGAGTGGTTTCTGTTGATGGACAGGATATTTTCTCCCTGAAGGAGGAAGCGCTGACCATTTTCCGCCGCAGAAAGATCGGCTTCGTATTCCAGAGCTACAATCTCGTCCCGGTGCTGAATGTGTATGAAAACATTGTTCTTCCCATTGAGCTGGACGGCGGTAAGATCAACAAGGATTTTATTGAGCAGATCGTACAGACACTCGGACTGGAGAAAAAGCTGGATGCTCTGCCCAATCAGCTTTCCGGTGGTCAACAGCAGCGAGTAGCCATTGCCCGTGCACTGGCGGCAGCTCCGGCTATCATCCTTGCTGACGAACCGACAGGCAATCTGGATTCCAAGACCAGCCAGGATGTATTGAGCCTTTTGAAAGTCACCAGTCAAAAGTTCGCCCAGACAATCGTAATGATTACGCACAACGAAGAAATTGCGCAGATGGCAGACCGCATTATCCGTATCGAAGATGGACGGATCGTCACCAAGAACTAACGGGAGGTGACGAAGATGAATGTCAAGAACAGAAAATGTATTCGAAAATTGAGTTGGCGTTCTTTATGGGCATCCCGTAAGCGCAACATCATTGCAATCATCGCCATTGCCTTGACTGCGCTGCTATTTACCTCGCTGTTTACCATCGTAATGTCCATCAATTCCAGCTATGAGAATTACACCTTCCGCCAGGTGGGCGGCTACAGCCACGGTACCTTTAAGGAAGTGACCCAAGAGCAGGCACAGGCCATTGCCGGCCATCCCAAGGTGAAGGCTGTGGGTGTACGCACCACGATCGGATTCATGGACAGCGGCGTTTTTGCGAAAGTCCCTGCGGAAGTCAGCTGCATGGACGAAAACTGCACCCAATGGAGTTTCGCAGAACCCACAACCGGACATATGCCCCAAAGCGGGAAAGAAATCACCATGGACACGGCAGCACTGAAGCTGCTGGGCATTCAGCCGGAGCTGGGAACGAAAATTACACTGACCTATACCGTGGGCGACCAAAACCAGCTGTCCTACGAGAAAACGGACACTTTCACCCTGGTTGGCTGGTGGGATTATGATGATATCTGCCCTGTTCACTATGTAAACATTTCCGAAGAATACGCCCGCGCAGTGGAAGCCGAGGGCATGGCCGCGGGAATGGCCCCCTTCCGCACCGACCTGAATGTGATGATGGCATCCAGCCTGGATATTCGGGGACAGATGGAGCAGGTAGATCTGGATCTTGGCTATACCTGGGAGACCCGGGGAGAAGAAAACAGTGTCCGCATTGGTGTAAACTGGGGCTATACCTCTGCACAGTTGGGAGAAAGCATAGATGCAACAACACTGATTGCAATTATCGCTTTCCTTGCATTGGTGATCTTTACAGGCTATCTGATTATCTACAACATTTTTCAGATTTCCGTTACAGGGGATATTCGATTCTATGGCTTGCTGAAAACCATTGGTGTTACGCCCCGGCAACTGAAACGCATTATCCGCCAGCAGGCACTGTTTTTGTGTATTGTAGGCATTCCCGTTGGATTACTGTTGGGATATGGTGTCGGTGCATCTCTGACTCCAGTCGTAATGGCACAAACCACTTTTGGTGTCGGAGTTTCTACCGTCAGCACTTCACCGTTGATTTTCTTTGCATCTGCTCTGTTTGCGCTAATTACAGTTTTGCTGTCCTGCGCCCGCCCGGGGAAGATTGCTTCAAAAGTTTCTCCGGTGGAAGCTACAAAGTATACGGAAATTGTAAAAAGCAAAAAGAAACAACGCACCACCCGTGGCGCAAAAGTACATCAAATGGCTTTTGCCAATTTGGGGCGAAATAAAAGAAAGACGGCTCTTGTGGTTATCTCTCTTTCACTATCTGTGGTGCTTCTCAATATGCTGGTCACTTTTACCGGGGGCTTTGATATGGAAAAGTATCTGGCCAAACTGACCTGTGCTGACTTTATAGTAAGCTCTACGGACTATTTCCGTTACAACTATTCCAGCAGTTATATTTCGCAGGAACAAATTGAGCAAATCGAAGGGAATACCGCTCCGTCCCTGTCCGGTTGTGGTTATACGCTGACCGGTTATTTTCCATATGGCTGGATGAGCGAGGAGCACTGGCTGCAGGACATGATGCACTTTACTTCCGAGGAAAATGCAAGAGCCATGTTGGAACAGAGCAATCGTCGTGGTGATCTTGTGGGGCAGAGTGCCATGATGGAAGGCTTGGATGATTCCTTGTTTGATAAATTGACTGTGGTAGAGGGCGACATATCTCCTATGTTCCAAAAAGATACAAATGCTATCGCTGTTGTAGTTAATACAGATGATTACGGAAATGTGGGCAATCTTGATTTTTACCCTCCTGTAGGTTCAACCCAGACCATTACCTATATTGACGAAGGGTATTACATCGACAGCCGCACTGGCAATCTTTGTGATGAAAATACGCCTGCGGAATATGTGCAGCTTCAGCTTTCTTCCAGCCATGATGTAGATTATACAGTTTGTGCTTATGTCATAGTGCCATACTCCATGAGCTCCCGTCATTATTCAACAGGCTATAGTTTTGTGCTTCCCATCGAGAAACTCAATCATGACAGCGAGCATGAAAGTATTCCGATGTTTTACCTGTTTGACACGCCCGATGATATAAGCGAAGCATCTGCGGAGAATTACCTTGCTGATTTGACTGCTGACAATTTGTCCGGATTGATGTATGAAAGCAAAGCAACACTCCGGGCGGAATTTGAGGGCTTCCAGACCATGTTCCTGTTGCTGGGCGGACTGCTCTGCGCCATCATTGGGCTTATAGGTGTTCTGAATTTCTTCAATGCCATTATGACTGGGATTCTTTCCCGGAAAAGAGAATTTGCGGTATTACAGGCAGTAGGTATGACCAACAAACAGTTGAAAGCCATGTTGATCTACGAAGGATTGTTTTATTCACTCAGTTCCGCTGTAGCAGCACTTGCACTTTCTTTCATACTGAATCCTTTGGTTGGTGATCTTCTGGAGAATATGTTCTGGTTCTTCAGTGCGAAGTTTACAATCGTTCCTGTTTTGCTTGCTATACCGGTATTTGCTCTGCTGGGATGGCTGATTCCTTACGCTATGTATGCCCACGCTGCCAAATATAGCATTGTGGAGCAGTTAAGGGATACTCAATAAATACCAACAACGAAAAACAGCCCTCTGCCAACGAAAAGGCAGAGGGCTGAATGTCAATCTAAGGGTCTATATTCAGTTACGGTTTTCAGATACGTTCCCGGATCGCCATTCAAGATAAGGTCTGCATACCCAATCGGATCATTGTAAATCAGATAGTCCAGTTCTGACCGTTCGTACATATTACGAGCAACCTCGTTCTCAACGGCGATAGTGTCAATCGCAATCATTCTGCCATCGGTGAATTTCAGTTCAACACAGCAGTTATCCATATTGTAGGCGCAAGATATTAAGGTTTTCATAGTTGTCCTCCATAATTTGTGATATAAATGGAAAATCCCGTCTGATTTCCTGTTAGAAATCAGACGGGATTTGTCCGTATGCACCCCGGAAACCGTCAGCTAACAGTTGATAAGTAAATTAGTTCCTTATCACTGTTAAGCCAAG
>JAFYLN010000094.1 GCA_017537045.1 Oscillospiraceae bacterium
CATCCGCAGGTCCACGCCGTACTCAGTCTTCATGCGGTACTGGAACACTTCCAGCTGCAGAACGCCGACGACACCCACGATGACTTCTTCCATACCGGAGTAAGGAACCTTGAAGATCTGGATGGCACCTTCCTGGGCGATCTGCTCGGTGCCCTTGACGAACTGCTTGCGCTTCATGGAGTCCTTGGCGGACACGCGGCAGAAGTGTTCGGGGGCGAAGGTGGGGATGCCGGAGTAGGTGAATTTCTTGCCGGAGACGGTGATGGTGTCGCCGATGGAGAAGATGCCGGGGTCGAACACGCCGATGACGTCGCCTGCGTAGGCTTCCTCCACGATTTCACGCTCCGCTGCCATCAGCTGCTGAGGCTGGGACAGGCGCATCTTCTTCTTACCCTGAACGTGGTAGTATTCACGGTCACGCTCGAACTTGCCGGAGCAGATACGCATGAAGGCCAGCCGGTCCCGGTGTGCCTTGTTCATGTTTGCCTGGATCTTGAAGACGAAGGCAGAGAAGTCGGGGCTGAAGGTATCCACAATACCGTCGGAAGAGGTGCGGGGCAGGGGGGGAGGCGTCAGCTTCAGGAAGTTCTCCAGGAAAGGCTCGATGCCGAAGTTAGTCAGGGCGGAGCCGAAGAACACGGGGGACAGCTGGCCGTTGCGGACAGCGTCCAGATCCATTTCGCGGCCGGCGGACAGCAGCTCCACGTCGTCGATCAGCTGTTGGTGCTTGGTCTCGGAGTCCAGAAGTTCAGCGACCTGAGGATCGTACAGGTCGACTTCCAGCTTTTCAGCCTTTGCACGGCCGTTCAGGCCGGAGAAGAACAGCAGCTGGCTCTTTTCCCGGTCGTAAACGCCCTGGAAGTCCTTGCCGCAGCCGATGGGCCAGTTCATGGCATAGGTCTCGATGCCCAGCTCCCGCTCCACTTCATCCAGCAGATCGAAGGGGTCCTGGGTCTCACGGTCCATCTTGTTGATGAAAGTGAAGATGGGGATGTGACGCATGGCGCAGACCTTGAAGAGCTTGCGGGTCTGGGGCTCGACGCCCTTGGCGCCATCGATGACCATGACGGCAGCGTCAGCGGCCATCAGGGTACGGTAGGTATCCTCGGAGAAGTCCTGATGACCGGGGGTATCCAGAATATTGATGCAGAAACCGTCATACTGGAACTGCATGACGGAAGAAGTGACGGAAATACCACGCTGCTTTTCGATCTCCATCCAGTCGGAGGTGGCGGCGCGGGAATTCTTCTTACCCTTGACAACACCTGCCTGTGCAATGGCGCCGCCGTACAGCAGGAATTTTTCGGTCAGGGTGGTTTTACCGGCATCGGGGTGGGAGATGATGGCGAAGGTCCGGCGGCGGCTGATTTCTTCTACTAAATTGGACATTTCATTTCCTCCATAAAATTTCTATAACTGTACAGTTCCATGCAGGAAACTACGTTGGACTGTGAAAGAACATAAAAGCCTCCAAAATGGGGATATTTTTATCAAACTAAGTTATTTTATCATATTTATATATAACTTACAAGTGGATTGTAAAATATTTTGAATGGCTGGAAATCGCACCTTTTCTCTTCGTTTGATACTTGTGTTCATACCGCAGCCGTGCTATAATTTGCTGAGATTTGCAATATTTTAGAAAAGAGGTGCTTTTCCCATGCAAAAAAAGTGTCTGTTTCTTTTCCTTCTAAGTGCTTTGATGGTTCTGTGCGCCTGTCATAACGAAATGCCCGCGCCGACTGAGCCTGCTGCTACACTGCCCCCCGTCACAGAGCCTGTCCCTACCGAAACGATTCCACCGGAGACCATCATGCCATTTACCGGCTGGGCGCAGATCGGTGGCGAAACCGTTTATCTGGATGCTGACATCATCCACACAGGCTGGCTGGAATTGGAAGAGGGCACTTACTATCTGGATGCCGATGGCCGCAAAACTACCGGTTGGGTCGAACTGGATGGCCGCAGCTTTTATTTCTACGATGACGGCCGCGCTGCACAGGGCAAAGTGACCATTGATGAAACCGTATATTATTTTTCCTCCAAGGGTGAGCAGATCCTTTTTGTCAACCGCTGGAATCCGCTTCCCCGGGAATATGCGCCGGAGGTAGTCGAAGCTGTGGACGGCTGCTATATGTCCGTGGAATGCGCCGAAGCTCTCACTGCCATGCTGACGGATCTCGAGAATGCAGTCGGCACCGTCGGCCTTCTGAACGGTTACCGCAGCTACACCAAGCAATACAATGCGTTTTATGGAACCATTGAAGGAATGGTGCAGGCAGGAAGAAGCTATAGCTCTGCCTACTCCATCGTGAAAGATTCTCTGGCGATCCCCGGAACCAGTGAACATCAGCTTGGTCTTGCCGTGGATGTCATGAATCCCAATGACCTGTTTTATGACAAGGGAGAAACGGAAGTGATCCTCTGGCTGAAGGAGCATTGCTGGGATTATGGCTTTATCATCCGTTATCCGGAGAATAAATCCCACATTACCGGCATTATTTTTGAGCCATGGCACTACCGCTACATCGGCACCGAAATTGCACTGGAGCTGAAAGACAGCGGCCTTTGTCTGGAAGAATATCTGGACCGGCTGACAAACGACGGTACCACCTGCGGTGACCCCGCCTCGCTTTTGACGGAATAACACAGGCTTCTGCCGCAGGTTTCCAAGCTTGCTATTTGGACATTCTTATGGTAAAATCAGGAAGTACACATTGCGAAGGAGGTGAACCCCATGGAATACAATGATATCTATGATAAAAACCGGAATCTGACCGGGCGGGTTCACTGCCGCGGCAGCCGCTGGAAAGTGGGCGAATACGGTCTCGTCGTGTGCGTGTGGGTCTATGACGGCAAGGGCAATCTGCTGCTGACCCGCCGTGCTCCCGGAAAAAGCTTTGCCGGAACCTGGGAAAATTCCGGCGGTGCCGCCAAAGCCGGTGAAACCAGCCGGCAGGCCATTGCCCGGGAACTGTTTGAGGAAACCGGCATCCGCGCCGGCGAAGCGGAATTCGAATTTCTGGGTTCTGACCGCGACCGTAATACCCATTTTGATTTTTACTGTCTGAAACGGCAGACACCGCTTCATGAGATCGTGCTGCTGCCCGGTGAAACCGATGATGTGCAGTGGGCCAGCATGCAGCAGGTTCGCCAGATGGTCAAAAGCGGTCAGATCTGCCGCATCATCGGCAGGCAGTTCCGCCGTCAGGAGCCGGATCTGCTGGCACGGCAAACTATACAAGAATGAGCCGTTTTTTTTGGACAGCTTTCTATCTGGTTTTTTCTTGATATTTTTCACTTTGCAGGTTACAATGAAAAAAAGCGTTTTTCAATTTCTCCGGCAAAAACGCTCTGCCGGAGGAGACTGAGAGCGTTTTTTCTTTTTTTGAATTTACTGCATGGAGGAAGAATCAATGATTGAACTTACCCATCTGCCTATCCGCCGGGGAAAAGTCCCCCTGCGTATTGCCCGCGGCCACTTTGCCACCAACCACTCCCATATCAATTACTACATCGACATTACCTATCATAAGACCCGCCTGAGCGAAGCAAAGGACATTGCTTACGAACTGGTGTCCCATTTTATCAATGATACCCCCGTTGATACGATTCTGTGTCTGGATGGCACTGCCGTTCTGGGCACCTGCGTTGCCGAAGAACTGACCAAATCCGGTTTCTGCACCATCAACCAGCATCAGACGATCTATGTGGTAGAGCCTGAGTACAACGCCAACTCACAGATCATTTTCCGCGACAACATCAAGCCCATGATCCGTAATAAGACGGTTCTGATTCTGATGGCATCCGTCACCACCGGCTTTACTGCCAAGCGTTCCATCGAGGCTATCCACTACTACGGCGGCCATGTGGCAGGTGTCGCAGCCGTTTACCGTGCTGTGGATGAAATTGGCGGCTATCCTGTCCGGTCTGTCTATTCCATTGCTGATATTCCTGATTATGAAAGCTATGACTATCACGATTGCCCCTACTGCAAGCAGGGTAAGAAGATCGATGCACTGGTCAACAGCTTCGGTTATTCCGCACTGTAACGGGCATAATCCCCGCGCTCCCCGGTTCCGGGGAGCGCATTTGCTTTTATTTATGAATTCTTAATCTTCTTTTTCATTAAAAAGCTTGCCCTTTTTCTGCATTTGCTGTACAATAGGTTCGATTTGACAAAATGAGTGAGGAACTTTCCAATGAAGAAAAGAATCGTTATTCTGGTGGTATGTTTTGTTTTGCTTTGTGCTGCCCTGATCGCGGTTTTCTGGGATCCCATCATCGATTGGCTGCCCATTGACCAGAGCAAATGGAAAACCATGAAAACCGGTCAGATCCGCTATCTGGACGAAGACGGTGATCCTGTTTCCGGCTGGTATGAGGTAGAGTCCAATATTTATTACTTTGATCCCGCCTCCTTTGCCATGCAGACCGGCTGGGTGGATTTAAGCGATGGCCGCTATTATCTGGGCAGCGACGGCATCCGCCGCACCGGCTGGCAGACCATTGACGGCAAGCGCTTCTATCTGGACGAAAACGGTGCCATGTTCACCGGCTGGCTGGAAACTGACGAAGGTATGCTCTACCTGAACGCACAAGGCAATCCCCAGTCCGGCTGGGTGGAGCTGGAGGAAGGCACATACTATCTGGATGAAAACAGCATCCGTCAGAGCGGATGGCTGGAACTGGACGAAAAGCAGTTCTATTTTGATGAAGATGGCCGCCTGCACACCGGATGGCTGGAACTGGAGGAAGGCACATACTATCTGAACGGGGAAGGCAATCCCCTGACCGGCTGGCAGACTGTGGAAGACAAGGTCTACTATCTGAACGAAGAAGGCATCATGCAGACCGGATGGCTGGAACTGGACGGCAACCGCTACTATCTGTGTGGCGACGGCAGCCGCTACACCGGCTGGCTGGACATGGGTGAATATCAATACTACCTCAAAGAAGACGGCACCGCTGCCAAAGGCAGGCTGGATATTGACGGCCAGACCCACTACTTCACTTCCACCGGTGCAGAGGTCATACTGGTCAACACATGGAACAAGCTGAGTGAAGATTATGTGCCGGAACTGGTGGACATCCCCTATGGCCGTGCGTCTGTGGATTGTGCTGATGCACTGCTGAAAATGATAGAAGACTGCACCGCTGCCGGCTGTAGTCCCCAGATCGTCGGCGGCTACCGTGATTACGGCGCTCAGAACGCTCTGTTTTACTTCTATTATAATCAGTATAAGGCTGACGGAAAGCCCAACGCCTACACCAGAACCCGGCAGCGTGTGGCACTTGCCGGTGCCAGCGAGCATCAGCTGGGTCTGGCCTTTGATATTACAGACAAGCGATACCCGCAAAAGTATACCGGAGCGGACAACGCTGTGGAGTGGTTGTCCAAAAACTGCTGGGAATACGGCTTTATCCTGCGCTACCCCGACGGTAAGACTGATATCACCGGCATTATGAAAGAATCCTGGCATTTCCGCTATGTAGGCGCGGAACTGGCTATGGAGCTGAAAGACTCCGGCCTGTGTCTGGAAGAATATCTGGACGCTCTGACAAATGACGGTACCACCTGCGGTAACCCTGACGCTGTCAAAACAGAAGCAGCTGCATAACGCATTGATCCCGCGCCTTTCGGCGCGGGATTTTTAAAACGAGCCTGTCCCGGGTGGGACAGGCTCAAAATGATAGATTTGAAGTAACTTATGCCTTTTCCAGAGCCAGGGTTCTGGTGGTCAGATCGCAGACCTCGGCAGGGCCGTAGTACTGGATTGCACCGGGATAGGTGAAGCAGGTTTCAACAGCCCACTCAGCGCGGTTTTCAGCAAAGAACTTGAAGGGTGCGCCATCCAACTCCACCAGAGCCTTGCGGATAACGGGCTTATCTGCACCATGGCGGCGCTCGATGTTCATCATCTTGGTGATGGGCATACCGCCTGCAACCCACTCTTCAGCAGGTGCCTGCAGGTTGGAGACCTTGGACAGGTAACCGGTGTAGCCATACTGGATCAGCATGAATGCATTATAACCCAGGCTGTAGCAGTAGTCGGCATCGAAGTTGGAGGGGAAAGCGCAGCGGCCTTCGTAGCCGAAGAAGTGGTGCTGTGCGCCGAACTTGCCCTTGTAGGTGCCGGCCTTCTTGCGCTCGGCAAGGTTTGCAGCAACCAGAGCGGAGAACAGCTTCTCGGACTCGATCAGGGAGACCTGAACGTTGCCATGGGGATCGCGTTCCAGGAACAGCTGCTGCTGAATGGTCTGGGGCAGAATTGCAAAGACAGCGAAGGATTCCTTGGTCAGGCCGTTTTCAATGAAAGCATACTTCTCAGCCCAGGTGGGAAGTGCATTGAATGCATCGGCCTTCTCACCTGCCAGCAGTTCGTTGATCTCCGCAATCAGAACGGAAAACTCGGGTACAAATTCAACGATGCCCTCGGGGATGATGGCAACACCGAAGTTCCAGCCCTTGGCGGCACGGGAAGCCACGGAATCTGCGATCTGGTCAGCAACCTGAGCCAAAGACATCTTCTTAGCAGCAACCTCCTCACCGATCAGGCAGATGTTGGGCTGGGTCTGCAGGGCGCATTCCAGTGCAACATGGGAAGCGGAGCGGCCCATGACCTTAATGAAGTGCCAGTACTTCTTGGCAGAGTTGGCATCACGCTCGATGTTGCCGATCAGCTCAGAGTAGGTCTTGGTAGCGGTATCGAAGCCGAAAGAGCACTCGATATCCTCGTTCTTCAGGTCGCCGTCAATGGTCTTGGGGCAGCCGATGACCTGAATACCGGTGTTGTTGGCAGCGCAGTACTCAGCCAGAACGGCAGCGTTGGTGTTGGAATCGTCACCACCGATGATGACCAGGGCATTGACACCGTGCTTCTTGCAGTTTTCTGCCACGATGGCAAACTGCTCCTGGGTCTCCAGCTTAGTACGGCCGGAGCCGATGATGTCGAAACCACCGGTGTTGCGGTACTGATTGATATATTCGTCGTCGAAGATGATGAAATCGTTGTCCAGCAGACCGCTGGGGCCGCCCTTGAAGCCGATCAGAACATTCTCGGGATTGGTAGCCTTCAGCGCATCGTACAGGCCGCAAATGACGTTGTGGCCGCCGGGAGCCTGACCGCCGGACAGGATAACACCGACAACCTGCTTTTTTGCCTCGGAGGTGTTGGCACCCTTCTGGAAGGTGATCTCGTTCTTGCCGTAAGTATTGGGGAACAGCGCCTTGATCTTCTCCTGATCAGCAACAGACTCGGTTGCACCGCCATTCTTGACGCAGATTTCGGAAATACCGTTGCGCAGCATACCGGGCAGCTTGGGTGCATACTGGTATCTTGCGATCTGCAGGGGGGACAGTTTCATTTATAAAACACTCCTTCGTTCGTTTGTTTATACGTTAACAGATATATTATACTTCATTTTTTCTAAAACGTAAATAGCAATTTCGCATATAAAGTGTACAATATTTTCGTGCCGTTACACCTCCATATTTCAAAATATGCATATTGAAATCAGGAAAATATATGCTATAATGTAAGAGATAAATTGCGCATCTGCATCACTGCGGATCCGCTGAAATAAGAAAGGATTGATTCCAATGGCTCTTGTCAATACTACCGAGATGTTTAAGAAAGCTTACAATGGTGGCTACGCTATCGGTGCTTTCAACGTCAACAACATGGAAATCGTTCAGGCCATCACTGAGGCTTGCCGCGAGGAGAACGCTCCCGTTATCCTGCAGGTTTCCAAGGGTGCCCGTGCTTACGCCAACCCCACCTATCTGGTGAAGCTGGTCGAGGCTGCTGTGATTGAGTGCCCCAACATCCCCATCGCCCTGCATCTGGACCACGGTGATTCCTTCGAGACCTGCAAGTCCTGCATCGACGGCGGCTTTACTTCCGTCATGATCGACGCTTCTTCCAAGCCCTTCGAGGAGAA
>JAFYLN010000095.1 GCA_017537045.1 Oscillospiraceae bacterium
AGCAGATACGAAGCCAGTCTTGCCGATGTAGGTAGCCCACTCCGGGGCATGGATGTTTGTGTTGATGATTTCGTTGAGTTGGGGAAGATCGTCCCAAGTCTCAGCGATCAGCGAGTAGCCGCCGGACTCTTTGTAATCCCGATCAGGGTCATACTCGGCATCGAGGACAACCAGACCTGCCAAGACTTCCGTTAGTAGTTCATTAGGCAAGTGAGTGGGGAGCAGGGGGAGTTCCTTAGCGGTTCCTATGGCGTAGAGCAAGTGTTTAGACCTCCTAATGACAAAATTTAGTGTGTATAAAGGATAAATCTGGCACTATTATAGAAATAATATATATCTGAGATTCTATTTGCTACGATAGCGGCCAACAGGTTGTCATGAAGTTATATGGATGGTATAATATGATGCATACAATAGAAGATGGGGTGACGGGGATGAATCAGGAAGAATATGTAAATAATAAATATGAATACTTGTGCCAAAAACTGTTAGTTCCTGCCTTTAGAAATATATGTCTAAAATTCGGACATAAAACTACAATATTTTACGATTTTGTTCAAAGGGCAACGTTCATGACAGACATGGTTACGCTTGGTGGTGAAAAGCAATTGTCTGCTGGGATGCGGGTAACTGATGATCGTAGATCTGAAACGAGGAAGAATAGTGAGAGACTTCGTAAAATAATTGATAGATTGACCCCTAATGCAGATGGAATTCCTGAGGAAGTAGAATCTGAAAAAGTATTCTTTGTAGCCAAAGAATTTGACTACCAGCTTTACAGAAGTATGGCTCGATCCTACCAATGTTTAGCGGCATATACAGGAGATGATATTCTTCTAAATGCACCCGAAGGACAGTTAGCGAAAAGTGTATCTATTATGGACCGCAATGGTTTTTCTTTTGTAGAATTAGCAACAATTGCGTGTATCTTTCTGGCTATCCAAGGGCGTTCGATAAAGAAAATTAATTCCCCCGTTTTGACAGAGAACGAGCGAAAGAGAGCAGTTCCTAGATTAAAGAAAATGGCTAAGATACTTAAATCAATGGAATTTCGGGATTGCTTGCTGATGTTATTGATTGACTTAGTAGGTGAATACCATGAAAAAGAGCAAGGAGATTTAGTGTATCGGCATCTGAGAGATTTTTTCTTACCAGAGGATAAGCGAAGCTTAAAAACGGCAAAATATGCGGTGGAACACTTTGGACATAAAATTCAACCGGGTTCAGGCATCACCGAGGAAGAGTGGGCAAGCATTGACAACAGCACAATACAACGTTTTTTACAGGAGAATGATACAATTTCTCTAACACAGTGGTTCTTTTTTATGATTGTACCTGTGGCGGATGCAATTGCGGGGGGAATTATTCCAGAAGAAGCGGTGGATGCTCTTGTAGAACAACAGGAGGTCATTGATATAAGGGAAGTGTTGTTAAATTCGGATAGACTTACTTTTGATCTAAGGTTACACCTCAATAATAGCTCTAGTGAAAATTACAGAATTGAAGTAGAAGATTTAATTATTTCCAGGAAGGTGGCGAATGCATTCACAGCGTATCTAGATGCGGTGTGTAGAGAAGTGTTGACGCTATTAAGTTGCTTGCCTGAAATGAAGATTTTTTCCACGGAGGAGCTAGAAAGACTGTTTCAATAATCAATAGTGAGTATAAACGCAGAGACTTTAGTAGTCTCTGCGTTTATTTATTTTGGAACGATAAACGGGGGCGCGTCAAAAATTGTAGAGGCTATACTTAAAGTACAGGATGCGTTCGACAAAAAGAACGAGCCTGATTACACTAATGGAGAAAGAAAATGCCCGCTAAGACTGTATACATTCAGTATCCTAAAACCAGCCCTGCTCACCGTGTCATCGCCAAGGATAGGGGGCCACCTTGTATGACAAAATCCATGGCCAATGGCCCCAGTGCACCTTGATAATAAAATACGAAAATTAAAGAAAAGAGGTAATGATTTTGAATATAAATTGGGACATTGTTGATGAAATTCTTGGCGAGATCAGCTTCTTTGCTGATCGTTATGATCGTTACACCGTGTACGCCGAGTACCAGAAGCAGAAGGACTGCCTTGAGTTTTATCCCGTCGACAGCGAAGAGTTTGAGTCTTGTATGCGTGTATGGTACAGAAATCGTGCACAGAAACGGAAGGCTCCCAATGTTCGAGAAATTATTCAATACATTCGGGATGAGGCCACCTACTACGAAGACCTTGAGGCGGTAGAACCCCATGCCCGGGTAGCAGGAAATCTGCGAGATGGTATTGAGTATTTTCTAGCTGATCGTCTTCGTAACGTTGTTAAGGTGACGGGGGATGGTTGGAAGATATCCGATAAAACCGTCCATAAATTTCTGTCAACAAGATCCTTTGGCACTCAGGTATGCCCTGTTCAAAGCAGGGAGACCTTAGTGGATCTGCTGGCTCCCCTGGTAAATTTGACGGGTGATAATCTCCTTCTGTTTGCAATTTGGCTGACCCAGGCGTTCAGCTGCGGTAGCCACTATGGTGTGATGCTTTCGGCTGAACGAGGCAGTGGTAAGTCTTCCCTGACAAGAATGATCGGTAAGCTGATTGATCCGTCAGATGGTGATCCTCCCATTATGCAGTCAAAGCTCTCTGACTTGCAGAACTACCTCGCGAACCACTACCTGGCCTGCTTCGACAATGTTAGAGATATCCCAACAGATTTTTCCGACACGTTTTGTGCAGCCATCACTGGTAGCACAGTGGCTAAGCGTCAATTGTTCAAGGATAGGGACGAAGTGAGGATGAAGCTTCACAACATCGTTGTCATGAACGGCATCGGTATTTTTCCAAAGGAGTCAGACCTTGCTGAGCGTTTTCTCCTCTTCGAACTCAAAAAAATCAAGTCAGCTGGGGCGAAATCGGACTACGAACTGCGACACCTTTTTGAGCAGAAACGTCCTTTGATCCTGGGCAGTATCTTCGATCTGCTTGTTGAGGCGTCATCTATCATTAAAGTACTGCGTCCCAAAGCTCCAACGAGAATGACGGACGCATACACTGAAATGCTGGCGATTGCTATGGCGATGGGCTTATCTGAACAGGAGTTTCATAGCATGATTATTCAGAACGTTGAGCGCCTAAATAGAGCGGCCATTTCACCCGTGGTCCAAGCCGTTTCTGAGTACATGAGTGGGCCGATGGCATGTAAACGTAAGACTGTGGAGTCTTCAACAGAGTTTTTTGATCATGTTCGCAAGAATTTTTCAGGCAAGAAAGAGTTGCTTGGAGGCCGAGCCGCT